>ONUQ01000091.1 GCA_900321055.1 uncultured Elusimicrobia bacterium | reverse complement strand
CGACATTTGTTTATCTCTGAATTGAATCATATCAGCACCGCCAAGACATGCAAGTTCAACTTGTTCTTCATAACAAATATCCGTTCCGGGACATGTAATACACAATAATCTTATTTTTTTCTGCAACATAATATCCTCAATAATTAAATTAAAATTATATCAACTCATATATAAAAAATCAATATACACATTATTTTTTGAAAAATTATATTTTTATGATAACACATTATATTTGGAAAATTATAACTCTTATCATAAAAAAATGATACATATTTTAACGGGATTACCACATAACAAAAACAATGACAAAAATGTTTGCATAAACTTTTCAAAAAGTGTCGGACATAAAATTATTTTAGGTTCTTCTACAATGAAAATGTATTGCAGAGAATTAAATATTAAAGCTAAAATTGAAATATTAAAAACGGATAACTTACCAACACCAAAATATTTGATAGACGGAATTGATATTGCTAGTGAAGGAGTTTTAACATTAAATGAAATTTATGCATTATTATTAAATAATAAATCCGCAAATAGCGAAGCTGAACAAATAGTACATTTGATTAAAACCGAAAATGAAATAAGATTTACGGTTGGAACTGCAAATAACAAAGAATTTGAATTTTATAAGCAAAACAATTTATTGCCAAGAGTAGAGATAATTGAAAAAATTGTTACACTGTTAAAAGATAAAACTGTTAAAGTAAATTATATCTAAACTTATTTCTCCATATATATTTTTAATTTATTATAAACAACTTTAGCCAATCTTGAATTGTTAGATATAACTTCAATTTGCGAATTATTTTCATCAATTTCCGATACAAAAAAAGCAACTTCCGTAGAATCTAAAGTATATTCATAAATCAATGAAAATCTGCTGGCAACTATATAATTTTTTTTAGAATTTTTAAAATTAACTCTAATATTATTCTCAAACAAAAACAAATTGCATTTATTGTATGCTTTTGTAAGTGCCAATTCTACATTAAAAGAAAATCTGCCTTTTTTTTCCTGTTTAAAATTTTCAATAGAATATCCGGCGATTCTTTTCGGATAATCTAAAATTGCACAGGAAGGCATTAAAACAGTAATTAATAAAATTATAAAATATCTCACAAAAAGTATTATATAAAAAACATAAAATATTTTTAATTATAAAATTTAATTTTTATCTTTTTTATATTTTTTAAATATTTTTTTTCTATAAACAAAAACCAATATTATACCTATAAAAATAATAACGGCAGGGACTTCTACATAATTTTCTATTATATGCTGTGCATATTTTTTACCACATAAAAAAACACCTAATGAGAGCATTCCCCAAGACAGAAGATAAATTATGCCTGATAAAACATAAAAAAATTTTTTGCCTGTTTTTTTACCATAATATCCAAAAAGTAAAGCTCCGCCCCATCCGACAGGAACATTTGTAACAATCAAAATAATTCCTATTATCGTTTCTACAGACATTTTTACCTCTTATGTAACAATATTTCATCCAAACAAAAATTGTTCTGCTTTATTCTTGTAAAAAGATTTTTATATTCATTTAAATTCGGATTATATTTCAGTAATTTTTCTAAACCTAAAATTATATCTGATTTTAAATTACCCGTAGATTTCTTGATTTTAGGAATTTTATTTACTATACATAAGTTTCTTGCTTTTGAAGGTTTTATATCTATAATATCAAAATCCAATGTTTTTGAAATAATATCTACGATATCCGTTTCATCCTTTATGTTATCTTCATGATTTAGTGTGCTAACCAAATCTTCTATTCCAAAATATAACACCGGTTCAAAATCTATTTTCTTAAATTCTTCTATACCGTCTATGAGTTCCTTAAATTCAGATAACATTTTGTTTCTAAACTCTCCGGCCATAGACTGATTTTCTTTTGGATAAACATAAGCAATTAATTCATTTTGCAAATCCTGATACATAAAAAAATGTTCATGATAAAAGAATTTAGAGCATTTAGAACATTGAACGGTATTAAACCTGCCTGATAAAATAACATCTCTTAAATCAGGATCATCAAAAACATTCACGGCTTTCCAAAGCTCAGCTTCAAAAGTTTCTCCGCAACTACATTTAATTTCACAAGTTGATAGTATAGACATGGCAGATATTTTACAATTTTTATATTTTTTTTTCATCTCTTTGATATTAATAGCACTTATTTTGTATAATTTGTTAGTTTAAAAGATTATGTCTTGGTAAGTTTGTTTTTTAGTATAAAAATTTTATTTAACTTAAAATTTGTTTATAAAAAACAATCTTATGGTATTGTAGTCTGTAAACAATAAACTAAATTATGGAGTAATTTTTTGAAGAATATAAGAAATTTTTGTATTATTGCACATATTGATCACGGCAAAAGTACACTTGCCGACAGGTTATTGGAATATACCGGTACCATATCCAAAAGAGAAATGAAAGACCAAATTCTTGATGGCATGGAGCTTGAAAGAGAAAGAGGTATCACAATAAAAGCAAAAGCCGTTAGAATGCAATATAAAGATAAAGACGGCAAAGAATATATTTTAAATCTTGTAGATACTCCCGGACATGTAGATTTTACTTATGAAGTTTCAAGAGCATTGGAAGCATGTGAAGGAGCATTACTTGTAATAGATGCTTCTCAAGGTGTTGAAGCACAAACTCTTGCAAACACAATGCTTGCAAAAAATGCTAATCTTAAAATAATACCCGTAATAAATAAAATAGATTTACCTACTGCCGATATAGATTCCGCTTATGAACAAATGACGGATGCTTTGGAAGTTTTAGATCAACCTATTCTTGCAAGTGCAAAAGAAGGTATCGGAATAAACGAAATTGTAGATTCGGTTATAGCAAATATTCCCGCACCTAAAGGTAATAAAGAAGAACCGTTATCTGCAATTATATTTGATTCTTTTTATGACTCTTATAAAGGGGTTATCATCATTATAAGAGTATTTGACGGAACAATTAAAAAAGGTATGAAAGTAACATTTATGGCTTCGGGAGCACAATATGAAGTTCTTGAAGTAGGGTATATGAAAATTAAGATGGTAGAATCAAAAGAAGGACTTTCTGCCGGTGAAGTCGGTTTTGTCGTGGCAGGTATCAAAACAATACAAGATGTTAAAATCGGTGACACAATAACAGAAAGTTCAAGACCGACAACACATCCTCATGCAGGATATAAAGAAGTTAATCCTTTTGTTTTTGCAGGACTTTATCCTTATAGTACATCCGATTATGACAGTTTAAAAGTTGCTCTTGAAAAGTTACAACTTTCCGATGCTTCTTTAACTTATGTTCCGGAAACTTCTGT
>ONUQ01000169.1 GCA_900321055.1 uncultured Elusimicrobia bacterium | reverse complement strand
TTTTATTTAAAGTTAATGCTAAATTTTTTGCATCAATAATATTTTTTTCTATAAAGGAATACTCCCAACTTCCATATCTTCCTATGCAATATATATTGTTTTCTTTTAAAAATTTAAAAATCGTATCCAAAGTTTTTTTTCTTTCTTTGTTGAATATGACATAAGCATATTTCATATCAACAACATTTAAACTTAAAATTTCATCATCAATATTGATGATACCAATATCTTTCAACAAAGGAATTATGTTGTCACAATCTTTTGTATCAGACATTTCCACATATAAATTATAACAGTTTTTTGGAGCAAGTTTGTTTGATACATTGGAATATACTCCAACTCTATAAAAAGGATATTTTTTTTCGGGAATATATATCCAATGAACATCTTTTATCTTTTGAGGTAAACTTTTTTTATATTTTATCCCTAAATTTATACATCTTGTAGAAGTACATTCTAAATTTTTTATAAGCACTGAAATGTGTTTAGGTAAATTTTTTATGCTTAATAAGAGCTCTTTTAACGGCATACTTGATATTATATTGGTATAAAAATAGTATTTATCTCCGGCTAAAATTTTCTTATTTTCCAAATCAATTTCTTTAACTTTAGAATCCGTAACGATACCGGATTTTAATTTTTTATAAAAACCGTCAATCATTTCTTGACAGCCGTTATTTTGCGGATAATAAAAGTAACTGTTATAACCGTATTTTGTATCATTTTTTTTGTATGCAGATTCTATTATACTTTCTTGTTTAGGTTTAGGAACAAAAGGTGCCGTCCAATCGGCAGTTAATTTTTTTAAATTATAATTCCATAATTTTTGATTATACGGTTGCATAAAATATTTTGTTATACCGTCTCCAAACATTGCTTTTGCCCAATCAATAAACGGCATATCATCATATATTTTTACATCCTTTCTGTTTTGTATTCCTTTTATACACTCTTGCTTATACTTTTCATCAAGATAATATAAATTCGCTTGAAAAGGAAACGGTAAAATTTTATCTTTAAATAAAATTATGGAGTTTCTTTGAACTTTTAAAAGTTTTTTTCCGATAAGTTTTTCAATTAATAATTTTATTTTGTTGTCTTTTATATGAATAAAATGACCTGAATAGTCAAAAACAAAACCATTATCTTTTATTGATTTACATAAGCCACCGACATTTGATTCTTTTTCAAAAATAATAAATGGCTGTTTTGTAAAATATCCGAAAGCAAGCCCGCTAATTCCTGCACCTATTATTATATTGTTTTTCATAATTAATCCATTTTAATCTTTGATATTTTTATTGAAAATAAAACTAAAAGTATTATAACCAACGAGAAAATTAAATAGGAAATATTATCATGTAAATTAACAATAGTATAAGCAAAGATTCCTAAAATAAAAGATAATATATATACAAATATTAAAATTTGTTTTCTTGAATATCCCATTTTTTCAAGTCTTAAAGGAAAATGATCCTTACTGCCTAAAAAAGGATTCTTACCCTTTAACATTCTTATTGTGCTGACAAAAGTAGTTTCATATATCGGAGTAGCCAATATAAGTAATGGAGCAAATATTCCGACAGGATTTATTTTTGTATAAGATGTTCCCAATGCAACAGTTGCAAGAATAAAACCTATGGACAAACTTCCAGTATCTCCCATAAATATTTTTTTCTTTTTTGATAAGTTGTACGGTAAGAATCCCAAACAACTTGCAAGTAATGCTAATGCACAAAAGTTTACATAAATCATTTCACCGGGTAATGCTATAATAAAAAAGAAAAATGCAGAAATTAAAGCAGTCCCACAAGAAAGACCATCCATTATATCTATCAGATTAAAAGCATTGGATAAACCTATAATCCAAAATATACTTATTAAAACGGATAAAATATAATTTTCAATAAAATGGATTCTAATGTCAAATCCTACAACAACTATAAGACAAGCAATAATTTGTATTAAAAATTTGAATTTAAATCCAAGACCGCCTTTTTTTATATCATCACATAAACCTAATAATAATAACAATAAGGAACCTATTATAACGGATCTTAAATTGTTCAATGTGCCTGTCGGAAAATTTGTAATTAATCTTATTGATATTAAGCTTATAACCCAACCGCCCCATATAGCAAGTCCGCCTAAATAAGGAGTGCTGACTTTATGTGTTTTTACCGGGGTAGAAGGTCTGTCATAAATATTAAACTTTATGGCAATATATCTAAAGAAAGGTGTTAATATTAATGCTGTTATATAAGCAATAAAAAAAGTAATTATATATAAAAGTTCATTATTCATAAATTAAAATAATTTGTTCCAGTTATCTGTACTATATTTTTCTATACAAAGTTTTTTTGCTAAATTGAGTTCAAAATCATTTACACAGGAGTATATTGTATCATATTTTAATGCTTTTGATAAAATTTCAAAGAAATTTTTAGTAAAAATTTCTTTCTGTTCTTCTTGCAAAATAAGATGTATGGAACCTTCAACTAAAATTCTTTTTCCTCTTCTTCTTTGGCAAGAACCGACAATTTTTTTGCCGTTTAGTAATAAATCATCTTTGTATAAAGTGTTAACACAAGAATAATTTTTTACGGAATCTGTTTCTTTTGATATATTATCGCAAATAATATTTATTGATTTCAAGGCTTCTCTTATTGTTTCGTGAACCAATTTATAAGTTTTTTCCTGGTCATAAATATACGACCACAATTTATCGGAAACAATTAAAGAATAAGATAAATCTTTATTATGTAAAACGGAAAGCCCGCCGGTAAGCCTTCTGACAACAGGATAAGAATCTTTGTTTACGGGAAATTTTTGAAAATAACCTATTGTATAAGACGGCTTTATCCAACTATAAAATCTAAATGTTTCTTCAAAATTTTCTTTGGTAAAAAAAATTTCATCAAGAGCAATATTCATATCACAAGCTCTCGGAATATCATATATACATCTTACATTCATAAAGAACCTTTTTAACTAAAAAAATGTTTTATAAAAAACTACCGACTTTAATTTGTGCTCCGTTTAAAAAATCAAAAGCTGACATTTTGGATTTACTTTCCGGTTGAACTTTTGTTATAAGTAAAGCATCTTCGGAACATTTTATAACAAACCCAATACCTTTTATTATTTCAACTACGGTTCCCGCTTTTGCATCGGATGAATTTTTTACAATTTCACATTCTAAAATTTTTAACATCTTCCCTGTCATTTTGCCTTCAGATATTTTACAAAATATTTGAGGCCACAAATAAAGACCTCTGTATAAATTATATATTTCGGTTGCCGATTTATTCCAATCAATTTTTCCGTTTTCTTTAGTAAATACGGAACAAAAAGAAGGAGCTCCTTCTTGTTTTTTTGCCATAGTTTTACCGCTATCAAGCATATCCAAAACTTCGTTCATAACATTTTTTCCGACAATGTTCAATTTGTTAAATAAAATTTCAGAAGTATCTTTAATATCAATATCGGTTTCTTTTTGTAACAATATATCACCGGTATCCAATCCTTCCTCTATATAAAAAGCGGTAACTCCTGTTTTTGTAGCACCGTCTATAAGTGCTTGTTGGACAGGAGAGGCACCTCTATATTTAGGTAATAAAGAAAAATGTATGTTAAAACAACCGTATTTCGGTAAACTAAAAACATTTTTAGGGATGATTTTTCCAAAGGATACAACCACTCCGACATCAGCATTACAATTTTTTATTTTTTGAGTTATTTCATCATCAAATTTATTAACCTGAATGTAGGGAATATTTTTTTCTATGGCATACTCTTTTATTGCAGGAGCTTTTATTTTGTTAGCTCTGCCTACAGGCTTGTCACACATGGTCACTACGGAAACAATTTTATGTTTATGATTAATGTTTTCTAAAAAATATTTAGAAATATTTGCCGTTCCAAAAAATATTATCTTCACCAATTTTTTCCTTTTTTTCTTCTTTTTATTTCTTTTTCTACAAGTTTTCTTTTCCAAGAAGGTAAATAATCTATAAATACTTTACCGTCTAAATGGTCTATTTCGTGTTGAAATGCCTTTGCTAAAAAACCATCAACTTCAACTCTGTTTAAATTTCCATCTAAATCAATATACTCTGCTTCAATTTTTTGCCATCTTTTAATTTTTTCAAAAATTTTAGGAAAAGATAGACAACCTTCTTCTCCTTCATATTTATCTTGTCCGGATATAATCTTAGGATTTATTAAAACAATGGGTTTCTTTTTACCGTCGGGAACAATATCTATAACACAAATTTGTAAAGATAATCCTACTTGCGGTCCGGCAAGACCTACTCCGGGTGCAGCATACATTGTTTCCAACATATCATTAGCCAATTTAACAACATCATCCGTTATTTCTTTAATAGGTTCACTTTTTTTTCTTAAAATAGGATCTCCGTATTTTACTATTTCTAAAATTGCCATAACTTCCTCAAAAAAATAATTTACTTTCATAATATTATATTAAATTGAACAAAAAGATACAAAATATTGAATGTTACAATTTTATGAAAAAATTTAAATTTATGATAAAATTATTAGCAGTGCAAAATAACAATAAACAGAGAAATTCAAGATGGAAAATAAACAATAGAAGAAATGTTCTTAAATTAATACATTGTTTTATTGAAAGAAATGTCAATATCTTTAATAGTTTTATCATTTATTTTACTGATAGCAGGATTAATAGGCTCTTTTATTCCTATGGTTCCCGGACTTCCGATAGGATGGCTGGGTTTACTTATAGCATTTTTTTCTCCGGGATGTACACTAAGTATATGGACATTGGTTATAACACTTTTACTGATGTTAACGGTTACTGTATTGGATTATGTTATACCGGCAAAAATGGTAAAAAAAAGCGGGGGAACAAAAAGCGGGGAACGAGGTGCATTAATCGGAAGTATATCCGGAATAATTTTTGTTAATCCGATAATTTTAATTTTCGGTTCTTTTATCGGTGCATTGATAGGTGAACTTATAAATGACTCAAAAGATATAAATAAAGCATTTAAATCCGCATTCAATTCGTTTATCGGTTTTCTTTTAGGAACGGGAATCAAGGCTTTTCTTATATTATCTTTTATATTAATATTAATTTTAAATCTTTTGTTCGGTTTTTTTTAATAACCCTAAATACAGTGAAACAAATCCTCTTTTATATTCTAACTTTGCAGTTATCTCCGGCTGTGATTATAAGAGCAATATATATTTTATTCATTAAACAGTTTGTTATAATTTAATAATGTTGGGAATAGTTAGGAAATCGTTAAAAGAAAATAATAATATTACTTTTATATATTTCTTTTACGGCAAAAGGAAGTATACTATACAGTTATTTGTTATACCACCTGCATATATTGTTTGTTATCAAACATATTTGATGCGAAATCTCAATAATATAATAATTTTTTTATTTACCAAAAATAAAAAAGTTGCTTATAAAGCAATAGTTTTTTATTGTTAATATAGTATTATAAATAATTACAATAAAGCCTTGTGGCAATTTTTTTATAGTAAATAATATTGAAATTTGGTAGAATATATAAATTGTATCCAAAACTTACTAGAGGACTTTATTAATGAACGACAATGAAGCAAAAGTAAGGCTTAAAATAAATAAATTGTTGGAACAATCCGGTTGGAAACTTTTGGACGACGAAACAGGTCGTGCAAATGTTGATGTTGAATACAGCACAAAAATCAAAAGAGACGATAACGAATATAAACATGCTTTACTGGATTACCTTTTGTTTGATTCAAAAGGGTTTCCGCTTTGTGTATTGGAAGCAAAGAAAGAACAAATAAATCCACTTTCTGCAAAAGAACAAGCTCGTGCCTATGCCATGAGCCAAAATATTCGTTTTGTAATTCTTTCAAACGGTAATATTCATTATCTTTGGGATATAGAAATAGGCAACCCCGAAATTATTACATCTATGCCTACACAAGAATCGTTGGAACAAAGAATACAATTTAAACCTAACACTAAAGCTTTATATTCGGAAGATATCATAAAAGAATATGTTGCTTTAATGCAGAATCCAAATCTGTTGCAAGAACCGGATTATATAAACGAACAAACAAGAGAAAAATATTGTTTTGATAACGGATACAGAATTTTAAGACAATACCAAATAAATGCTATAAAAGCCCTTCAAGAATCTGCTAAAAACGGTAACAACAGATTTTTATTTGAAATGGCAACAGGAACAGGAAAAACTTTAATCGCTACAGGTATAATAAAATTATTTCTTAAAACCGGTAATGCAAAAAGAGTTTTGTTTTTAGTTGATAGAATTGAACTTGAAAGACAAGCAT
>ONUQ01000121.1 GCA_900321055.1 uncultured Elusimicrobia bacterium | reverse complement strand
TTCATTTTTTCTTGAGCAATTTGTCTTGCTGTATCAACAATCATTTGCTCTTCTTCACTTAAAAAATAATTCATCATTTTATTTTACCTCACATAATTAGTTTATAGCTTACAGTTGATAGTTTATATTTAAATTCTAAGCTTTCAGCTTTAAGCTAGTTGTTTAGTTTTCTATAAGCTTGTTCCGCAGAATTCTGTTCTGCTTCTTTTTTAGAACTTCCTTTACCAAGACCAAATTGCTTTCCTTCTATAAAAACAGCTATTTCAAACTTTTTATCATGATCCGGACCATATTCTTTCAACACTTTATATTCCGGTAAAGTTTGAAATTTCGCTTGAACTAATTCCTGTAAAGAACTTTTATAATCTATTAAATCTATATCTTGCTTCAATAATAAAAACTTTCCGACAAAAGTTTTTACCTGTTCAAAGTCAGAATCTAAAAATATTGCTCCGATAACAGCTTCAAAAGAATCACACAATAAAGAATCTCTTTGCCTTGCACAATTTAACTCTTCACTTTTGCTAATAAAAATAAATCTATCCAACTTTATTTTTTTAGCCCAAGCACTAAGCCCTTTTGCAGAAACAATCCGTGCCTTTATCTGCGACAACTTTCCTTCATTATCTTTATATTTTGTATATAAATACAAACTCACAACGGCGGATAGAACACTATCACCTAAAAATTCCATCCGCTCATTACAATATTCCAATCCTCTTTCAGAAGCATAAGATCTGTGAACCAATGCTATCTTTAACAGCTCTAAATTTTTAAATTTATACCCTAACAAATTTTGAATACAGTCAATACTATCCAACATATTTTTTTAATATAATTGCTGCATTGTGACCACCAAATCCTAAAGAATTTGATAAACCGCAATTAATTTGTTGTTGTCTTGCTTTGTTTGGAACATAATCAAGATCGCAATCAGGATCCGGAGTTTCATAATTTATTGTCGGATGAATAAAACCTTCTTTCATACACAATACCGTTGCAATAGCCTCAACTGCTCCGGCTGCTCCAAGTAAATGCCCGGTCATAGACTTTGTAGAATTTACAGGGATCTTATATGCTCTATCTCCAAAAACCTTTTTTATTGCAATTGTTTCACCTAAATCATTTAAGTGAGTTGATGTTCCGTGTGCATTGATGTAGTCTATTTCATCTTTTGAAATACCTGCATCAGAAATTGCCTTTTCCATTGCAATTACCGCACCTTTTGCTTCAGGATGAGGAGCTGTCATGTGATAAGCATCGTCTGAAGCACCATATCCCAAAACTTCAGCATAAATTTTTGCCCCTCTTTTTAAGGCATGCTCTAAAGTTTCAAATACAAGAATACCTGCACCTTCTCCTATCATAAAACCATCTCTGTTTTTATCAAAAGGTCTTGATGCAGTTTTAATATCATCATTTCTTGTAGAAAGTGCTTTTAAGCTACAAAAACCCGATACTGCTATAGGTGTAACGGTTCCTTCCGCACCACCGGTAACAATAACATCGGCATCACCATATCTTAAAAGTCTTAGTGAATCACCCATTGCATGATTTGACGAAGCACATGCACTGGTTACTGTATAGTTAGGACCTGTAAATCCATATTCTATAGCAATTTCACCCGGTAACATATTGGTAATCAACATAGGAATCAAGAAAGGACTAACTCTTCTTGGACCTTTTGTAATTAAAGTTGTATGTTCTTGTTCAAGAACATCCATACCACCAATACCTGTTCCCGTTATACAACCGATCCTTGCTTTATCTTCTTTTTCCAAATCAAGACCGGAGTCTTCTATTGCCATTTTTGCTGCCGCTATACCAAGTTGTATAAATCTCGGTGTTCTTCTGGCACTTTTTTTATCCATATAATCTTCAGCTTTAAAATCTTTTACAAGACCTGCAAACTTTGTATTATATTCGGTTGTATCAAAAGTATCTATAAGAGCTGCACCGGATTTACCTTCTTTTAAAGCATTAACAAAATTCTGGCAACCTATACCTATAGGGGAAACAACCCCCATTCCTGTAATAACTATTCTCTTTTTTTCCATACAAAACCAACTTTATTTTCTTACTTTATGTTACTTATCTTGATGTGCATTAATATATTCTATTGCTTGACCTACAGATTGAATTTTTTCTGCTTCTTCATCCGGAATTTCAATACCGAATTCTTCTTCAAAAGCCATAACTAATTCAACCGTATCCAAAGAATCTGCACCCAAATCATTTATAAAAGATGCACTTGGAACAACTTCTGCCGGATCCACACCTAATTGTTCAACTATAATTTCTTTTACTTTTGTTTCTATGTCTGCCATAATTTTTGGCCTCCTCTTTATTATTGAGTTTTTTACAACTATTTTTATTTTTTACCGATATTTTTGTACTGCTTTAATTACATATACATTCCGCCATTAACATTTATTACATTTCCTGTAATATAAGAAGATTCGTCACTTGCTAAAAACAATGCAGAATTTGCAATATCTTGAGCTTCTCCCAATCTTTTTAAAGGTATAACTTCCGCATATTTTGCTTTAACTTCATCAGACAAAGCATCTGTCATTGCTGTTTTTATAAATCCCGGTGCAATTGCATTTACTAAAATATTTCTTGATGAAAATTCTTTTGCACAAGTCTTTGTCAAAGCTATTACTCCGCCTTTTGAAGCTGAATAATTTGCTTGTCCCGGATTTCCCATAACTCCAACAACCGATGCTATATTTATAATTCTACCATATCTTTGTTTAAACATTGTTCTTGTAACTGCCTTGATAGAATTAAATACACCTTTCAAGTTTACCGATATAACTGCATCCCATTCCTGTTCACTCATTCTTAATACTAAATTGTCTTTTGTAATACCGGCATTATTTACTAATATATCTATTTTTTGAAATTTGTCAAGTGTTTTTGATATTAAATTCTCACAATCTTCCAATTTTGTTACATTACTTGCTATAGCAATTGTATCCGTATTATACTTATTTTTTATCTCGTCAGCCGTAGCTTGAGCCTGTTCAATATTAATATCCGTAATAACTATTTTTGCACCTTCTCTTGCAAAAGTTTCAGCTATGGTCTTCCCTATTCCTCTGGCACTTCCGGTTATGACAGCAACTTGATCTTTTAATCTCATTTTTTTAACTCCTCTATTACAGTTCCTAAATTTGTAATATTTTCTATATTCATTGTTTTCTTAGTTTTATCTATTCTTCTCATAAGACCTGTCAATACTCTACCGGGACCTATTTCTATAAAAGTATCAAAACCGTCAGATATTGCATTAGTAATTGATGTGTCCCATAAAACAGGACTATATATTTGTTTTACGGATTTTTCCTTTATTAAAGAAACATCTTTTGTAATTTGTGCATCACAATTCGTAATTATAGGATACTTCGGTTCTATAAAATTATATTTTTCAAGTTCAACTTTCATTTTCTCCGAAGCCGATTTCATTAATGAAGAATGAAAAGGTCCGGAAACATTCAATAAAACTGCTTTTAATGCACCTTTCTCTTTTGCAATTTCAATTGCTTTTGATATTGCATCCTTCGTACCCGAAATAACGATTTGTCCGGGTGAATTAAAATTAACAGCTTCACATACACCAACCTGCGATGCTTGCTTACAAACATCTAAAACATCTTCTTTTTTCATTCCCATTATTGCAGCCATTAACCCGGGATTTACCGAAGATGCTTCCCCGATAAATTGCCCTCTTGCTTTAACCATTTTTAAACTGTCTTCAAAAGAGAAAAAGCCCGAAACCGCTAAAGCAGAATATTCTCCTAAAGAATGACCTGCCGTAACTATCTCAAATTTACTTAAGTCTGTTAAAGACTTTAAAGCTTCAACCAGTGCAACACTTACTGCAAATATTGCAGGTTGTGCAAACTTTGTATCTCTTAACTTTTCTTCAGGACCATTAAATATAATATCCTTTAATTCGTCATCTAATTTATCTATTATATTCCTTGATGACTCATACTTATCATAAAAATCTTTTCCCATTCCGACAGTTTGTGATCCCTGACCGGGAAACATCAAAAATATTTTTCTCATGTTACCTCAAAAATTAATTTTTAATATACAAGCACCCCAAGTAAGTCCTGCACCAAAAGCAACTAATTCTACTAAATTACCTTTTTTTACTCTACCTTCCTGATATGCTTCATCCAATGCAACTATTGTTGTCGCTGCAGACATATTTCCATACTTATGAACATTTATATAAACTTTTTCTCTTGCAATTCCTGCTTTTTTCGCAACAGCTTCTATAATTCTTAAATTTGCCTGATGCGGTATATACAAATCTATATCCTTATCCGTCAAACCAACCAATTCTTGTGCTTTTGTTACCGACAATGACATTTTTAAAACCGAAATTTTAAAAACTTCTTTTCCTATCATTTTCAAACAGTGTAATTTCTGCTTAACTGTTTCTTCGCTTGTAGGATTATTTGCACCACCGGCCGGAATATTTAAAATTTCGGTATGATCACCATTAGTTCCAAGATAAGTAGATATTATATCATTTTCCGTATCAGATGCTTCAAATATCATTGCCCCTGCCCCGTCACCAAATAAAACACAAGTATTTCTATCAGTCCAATCTATAATTCTTGAAAGTGCTTCAACACCGACAAGAAGGACTCTTTTATACATCCCTGACTCTATAAAAGCCTTTGCTGTAGTAACACCATATATAAACCCTGAACATGCCGCAGATATATCAAATGCAACTGCATTATATGCTTTTAATTTTTTCTGCAAATAACAGGCTGTAGAAGGCATAGGAACATCAGGACTTATCGTAGCAACAATAATCATATCTATGTCATCAACCGTTATATTTGCTCTATCTATAGCTTTAATGGCAGCATTATATGCTAAATCCGATGTGGTTTGATTTTTATCTAAAATTCTTCTTTCTTTTATACCTGTTCTTTCAGAAATCCACTCGTCAGATGTTTCAACCATTTTTTCTAAATCAAAATTTGTTAAAACTTTTTTTGGAACAAATGACCCGGTAGATAAAATCTTCACACCTACTTTCTTATTCATTTTCTCTCACATCCGTATTAAACTTATTAATATCTTCTTCAATTTTTTTATTTATATTGTTTTCTGCATACTTCGCAGCAACAATCAAAGCATTTTTAACCGCTTTTGAATCAGATTTTCCGTGTCCTATAACACAAGGAGCATTTACACCCAACAAAGGAGCTCCGCCTGTTTCATCATAATCTATTTTCTTTTTAACTTTTTTCATCGCAATTTTTAAAAACGGAGTTGCACCCCAACATATAGGATTACTCTTAATAGACTCTTTTATAAGTTTTCCTATCATTTCCGCAACACCTTCACTTGTCTTTAAAAACACATTTCCGACAAAACCGTCACAAATAACAATATCTGCTTTTGCTTTCGGAACATCCCCACCTTCAATATTTCCTATAAAATTTAAATTTGTTTTTTTTAGAAGCTTACTTGTTTGCAAAACCAATTCGTTTCCTTTTGTTTCCTCTTCACCTATAGACAAAATTCCAACTCTGGGATTTTTTATCCCCAAAGAATATTTTGCATAAGCATTACCCATAATTGCAAATTGCAAAAGATGTTCCGGCTTACAATCAACATTTGCACCGGCATCCGAAATAATACATCTTCCCGATATTGTAGGAAAAGATATAGCAATTACAGGTCTTGAAATTCCGGGAATTCTTTTAAGATACAGCAACGATGTTGCCATAGCAGCACCGGAATTTCCCATAGAAACAAAAGCATCTGCTTGTTTGTCAACAACCAACTTACAACAAACAGCCATTGAAGAATCCTTCTTGTGCCTTACGGCATTTGCAGGATGTTCTCCCATTTCAATAACTTCACCGGCATTTACAATTCTTATTCTATCTTTCGGAAATGTATACCTTTGTGACCATTTTTCCAATTGGGCATAAAGAATATCCTGCTTTCCAACTAATAAAACATCATTGGAAGTTTGTTTAACCGCCAGTATTGCTCCCTCAATATTTACATCAGGAGCTTTATCTCCACCCATTGCATCAAGAGCAAGAATCATTCTACTTTGTTTCCTCTTTATTTTCTTGTTCTTCTTGAACTTCCTGTTCATTTTTAGCTTTAGCTTGTTTTACTTTTTTTGGAACTATCAACTTTCCGTTATAAAATCCACATTCAGGACAAACTTTATGAGGCATTTTTGGTGCACCACAATTTGAACATTTACCGGAATTTTCAGCTTCTATTTTTGAATTTGCAGATCTTCTGCAATCTCTACGGTGTGCTGTGTGTTTTCTTTTTGGATTTGGCATTTTTTTCCCCCACTTTAAACTATATTTTAATTTTTTTTATTTTTGACCACTTTTCAGCAATAAATTCATCTTTTATTTTTTGTTCACAAAAACAATCTTTCTCGTTTTTATTATTACCACAAACAGTACAAAGACCTTTACAATCTTTGTTACATAACGGTTGCATAGGAATATTAATTATTATTGTTTCTCTTATTTCCTCCGCAACATCAATTTCAAATTCTTCTTTAGTAAAAGAACATTCAAAAGGTATTTCTATTTTTTGTTCAAATAATTTCAAACATCTTGAACATTCAAATGACATTGTCCCAACTACTTTTCCAACTATACCAACGACATCGTCATATTTATTTGCTTCAAAAGAAAAACTCAAATCAGCCGACTTTACAATTTCTTTATCATAATCAAAAAGAAACTTTTCATTTCTAACGACTAACTTATTTACCTTCTTAAAATCATTAAAACTTACCAACAACTTTTCCATAATCATAACACAAATCAGTTTGGACTATTTTTGCCGATTTAACCGGTTTAA
>ONUQ01000139.1 GCA_900321055.1 uncultured Elusimicrobia bacterium | reverse complement strand
TTGTAACGGAAAAATCATAAAAGTTTGCCATTTTGTTTTCTCCTTTTATATTAGTTATTAAAAATATTGATAATAAAAATATTGGTAATAAAAATTTAAAATATTTCATAATATGCTTTTTATTTTAGTAAAATATAAACAAAAATAAAATAGGTAATGAGAACTATGTATTATTTGATATTAAGTATAGTATGCAGTGTTGCTGTATCAGTATTATTAAAAATAGTTAAAAACAAAGGATCTTCAATTAATCAGGCGGTAGCAGTTAACTATCCCGTAGCTATAATTAGTGCTTTAATTTTGTTTAAACCGAATTTTAGCAACAATTTAAATGTTTTATTATCCGAATGGCAAATTTTGTTAGCATTAGGTATTTTATTACCGAGTGTTTTTATTATTATGGGGGAATGTGTTAAACAAGCAGGAATAGCAAAATCGGATGCTGCACAAAGATTATCGTTATTTTTACCGATACTTGCATCATTTTTAATTTTTGGTGAAAGTTTGTCTATAGGTAAACTTTTAGCTGTTATTTTGGCTATCGTTTCACTGTCGGCATTGGTTTATAGATCAAAAAATAAAAAACAAAGTTCAGGTGCCTTTTGGACATTGCTTGCAGTGTGGTTGGGGTATGGCATAATTGATATATTATTCAAACAATTATCTAAAAATACAGTGATGACTACAACTAATTTATGTACAATATTTTTTCTTTCCGCAATAATATTATTTACATACTTAACCATAAGAAAAACAAAGTGGACCAAAACAGGTATATTTGGCGGAATAATTTTAGGATGTTTGAATTTTGGTAATATTTATTTTTATTTTCGTGCTCATCAGGTATATAATAACAATCCTACATTGATTTTTGCGGCAATGAATTTAGGAGTAATAACACTCGGTACAATTATAGGAACGGCAGTTTTTAAAGAAAAAGTTAATGGTGTTAATGTAATCGGAATAGTTTTGGCAATGGTAGCTATTGTATGTCTGTTTTATACAATATAATCAATAAAAAATTTTGACACCATATTGTATATGATTTAATAAATTAAGTATAATAAAAGATATTAAATCTTTAAAAAACGGAGGATTTTTATGAATAGAAGACAATTTTTAAAATCGGCTCTTTTTACTACGGTAGGGGCAGTGGTGTTATCCGTATGTAAAAAAGTTACTGCGGAAACAAAGAAAATTATAGGTAAAGTTTACACAAAGAAGTTTAAAAATCTTGATATTTCCGTTATAGGTTTCGGGCTTATGAGATTACCTCAAAAATCCGGTGAACCGGATATTGAACAAACTCAAAAACTGGTAGATTATGCAATAGAGCATGGTATTAATTATTTTGATACAGCATGGTTTTATCATGGCGGGAAATCAGAACTTGCTGCCGGAAAAGTATTAAAAAAATATCCGAGAAAAAGTTTTTATCTTGCAGATAAAATGCCTTTAAGAATTCTTGAAAGCAAAGAGCAGGTTTTAAAAGTTTTCAATGAACAATTGCAAAAATGTCAGGTAGATTATTTTGATTTTTATCTTGCTCATAACATAAACAAAAGTGAATGGCAAACATTAAAACAATGTAATGTTTATGAACAACTTTTGCAAAAGAAAAAAGAAGGTAAAATAAAATATTTAGGTTTTTCTATTCATGATACACCTGAGCTTTTGGAAGAAGTTATAAAAACATATAAATGGGATTTTGTTCAACTTCCCATAAATCTTATAGATTGGGAAAAAACCGATAGTTCCGGTTGGTATGGAGTAAATGCAAAAAAACAGTATGAAATAGCAACTAAAGCCGGTATTCCCGTAGTTGTAATGAACCCTTTAAAAGGTGGACAGTTATCTACACTTAGCCCTAAAGCTGTTGATTTATTGAAAAGAGAAAATCCTAATGCTTCACCGTCATCGTGGTCTTTAAGATATGTTGCATCTCTTTCAAATGTTTTTTGTGTATTAAGCGGTATGACGGAAATGGAGCATGTAACCGATAATGTTAATACTTTTACAAATTTCAAACCGTTAACGGAAAAGGAACAAAAAGTTCTTTCTAATGCTATTGCAGTTTACAAATCTTCAGGTGCAATTACATGTACATACTGTCAATATTGTACAGGATGTCCTATGGGGATAGATATTCCAAAAAATTTCAATATATACAATCAATATAAAGCTGATAATAAAAAAGAAAAGTTCATTGTTGCTTATGAAAGTATTAAAGAAGAAAATAGGGCAGACAAATGTATAAGTTGTGGAATATGCAAACCGAAATGTCCGCAAAAATTGGATATTCCGAATTTATTGGCAGAGATTAATAAATTGTACAAAAGTCTCAAATAAATTTATTTTATGCAGTGAGCAAATATAATGAAAAAAATACTGTTTGTTTGCCATGGAAATATTTGCAGATCTCCTATGGCAGAGTTTATTTTGAAAGATATGATAAAGAAAGATGGTTTAGAAAAAACTTTTGAAGTGGAGTCTGCTGCAACAAGTTCTGAAGAAACAGGTAACGGTGTATATCCGCCGGCAAAGAAGATATTGGCAGAACATAATATATCTTGTGCCGGTAAAACTGCAAGAAAAATAACAAAAGAAGATTATGAAAAATATGATCTTATTATAGGAATGGACAGTGAAAATATTTATAATATGAATAGAGTTTGGAACGATTCTAAACATAAAATAAAACATATTTTGATAGATTTTGCGAAAGTAAATCGTGATGTTGCCGATCCCTGGTACACAGGCAATTTTCAACAAACTTATGATGATTTGGTTTTAGGTTGTAAAGCAATATTAAAAAGTCTAAAAGAGTAAGATTATAAAGTGATTTTAGGTTTATCTGTTTTCTTTTTACACAAATTCGGTTTCAATAGTTAATTCTATTTCATTGTTAGGGTATTTTTGAGCCATATATTGTAAAAAATCTTCTTTTAATTTCTTTGGCTCTTTTAAATTATATTCAACAACAAAATCACAATATATTTTGTTTGTTTTCGGTTCAAGATAGATAGCATGAATACTTTTAATATTTTTGTTTTTTGATACAAACAGATTTATGTCTTGTTTTATATTTTTAACATCTTTGTGATCATGAGCTACGGCATAAATACCGAAAACCATAACAACTTTATATTTTTCCTTTATTCTTATTTGAAGTTTGTGTATAACTTTGTAAACCTCCTCAACAGTTTTGGCATGGTCAAGTTCAACATTAACTGATCCTGACCAAGTGTCAGGTCCATAGTTGTGTAGCATCATATCCGTTGCATTAATTATTTCTTTTGTATTGCAAATTTCTTTATAAATTTTATCTACCAATTCTTTTTGTCCGGGTCTTCCTAAAAGTTCTGAAATTGTACTTTTTAAAACATTAAATCCGGATTTTATAATTAATACGGAAATAATTATACCGGCATAAGCATCTATAGATATATTAAATACAAGAAAAAATAAAACTGAAACAATAGTGATAATTGAAATAAAAGAATCGTTTTTTCCGTCAATACCGACAGCTTCAAGTGCTATGGAATTAACTTTTTTGCCTACTTTTACGGTATAAGTACCAAGTGCAAATTTAATAACGGCAGAAACAGTTATTACTATAATTGATATATAAGAGATGCTTAAAGTTGCAGGGTTAAATGCTAATTTTATAGAGATACACAACATTTGGTAACCCGTAAAAATGATAATTATTGCAATTATAAAGCCTGTTAAATATTCTATTCTTTTATATCCGAACGGATGATTTTTATCAGGATGTTTATTGGCTAATTTTGTTCCTATCAAAGCAATAATAGCCGTTAACGAATCCGTTGCATTATTTACACCTTCGGATATTATCGCAATTGAAGATGTTAAAAATCCAATTACTATCTTTACGGTTGCCATTAATACATTGGCTATTATGCCAAGCCAAGAAGTTCTGATTATAATACTGTTTCTTGATAGTGAAAGATTATTAAATATATTCATTTTTTATTTCGTAGCATTTTATATAAATATATAGAACTAGTCAATGTTGTGTATTATCATTATTATAACAATTTGACAAATCTATATAAAAATGTTAGATTTATATAACATTTGCAAATAAAACTAAAAAAGTTTTGTTTGTATAAAAGAGGCTTTTATGAATGAACAACTCACGGAATCTTTAGAGAATTATTTGGAAACAATAGGTATGTTGGTAAGAAAAAATAAAATTGCAAGAGTTAAGGATATAAGTAAAGAATTGAATGTGAAGAGTTCAAGTGTTAATATAGCCTTGAATGTTCTTGCGGATAAAGGACTTATAATCCATGAAAAATACGGTTATGTTGAACTTACAAAAGAGGGAAAACGAATTGCTGATGATATTCAACATAAAGAAGACATATTATTTCATTTTTTTGCGGATATTTTAGGAGTTGATAAAGATATTGCTTTAAAAGATGCCTGTAGAATGGAGCACACCATAAGCGATGAAACTTTAGCAAAAATTATCTTTTTTATAGGCAAGATAAGTAAAAACAGTATAAAAAATAATAAATAAGGAAGAAAAAATATAAAGTGGAATTTTTTAAAGAAATAGCAGTAACTATTTTTTCTATATTTAATGAGATGTCTGTTTATTTGTTACTCGGTTTTTTATTTGCGGGAATTCTGCATGTTTTTGTTCCGCAACAACTGTTTTTAAAATATTTATCAAAAAATAATTGGGTATCTGTTTTATATGCAATAATGTTTGCTGTTCCGTTGCCGTTATGTTCTTGCGGTGTAGTACCTGCGGCAATGGCATTATATAAAGAAGGAGCATCAAAAGGTTCTGTAATTTCTTTTTTAATAGCAACTCCGCAAACGGGAGTTGATTCTATAATTGCAACATATTCTTTATTGGGGTTACCTTTTGCACTAATTCGTCCCATAGCTGCATTTTTTACTTCAATTTTTGCAGGTCTTATAACAAATATTTTTACTTCAAATGAAAAAAATATTAAGATTTCTTTTCAAAAAAGAACAGAAGAGCAAAAACTTTCTTTTACACAAAAAATAAAAAAAATTTTTCAATATGGTTATGTTGAGATGCTGGAAGATATTGGCAAAGTGTTGATATTCGGCTTAATAATTGCTGGATTAATTGCATATTTTATTCCTAACAACTTTTTTATAATATTTAAAGATAATACAATATTAACAATGTTGTTAATACTTGTAGTTACAATTCCTATGTACATTTGTGCTACGGGTTCTATACCTATAGCAATTGCACTAATGATGAAGGGGATGAGTTCGGGAACGGCTCTCGTTTTACTTATGGCAGGTCCCGGTGCAAATATTGTTTCAATGATGGTTATAGGTAAAGTGTTAGGCAAAAAAACATTTTGTGTTTATCTGATAACTCTTATTATAGGAGCAATAGGTTTTGGTCTTTTTATTGATAATTTTTTGCCGGCAAATTGGTTTGATGTTTCTAAATTCAGTATTACCGAGCATAACAATAATGTTGGGTTTTATTACTTTAAAATTCTATGCTCTTTCATATTATTTACACTATTGGCAAATTCAATATTATTTAAAAAAAATAGAGAAAAGGTAGAGATTATGGAAAATAATGCTGTAAAAAATGCAATTGCATTTAAAATTGACGGTATGAGTTGTAATCACTGTAAGGCTAATGTAACAAAAGTAATAAGCAATTTAAAATCCGTAACAGGAGTTAGTGTAAATTTAAGTGAAGGGGTTGCTTATGTTGAAGGTACACCTACCGATGAAGAAATAAAATCTGCAGTAGAAGCAATAGGTTTTAAATTTTCAGGAAGAAAGGAAAGATAGAGAAATGAAAATAAATAAAAAGTAAAAAATTAGAATAATAGAGGAGATAATATAATAAAATAAAAGATAAAAAATTATAATATGTTTTTTATAAATTTGCTTTTATCTTATAACAATCAAGACCTTAATATATTCAGTATTTGGTTTTAAATAATTCAATATTCTAATTCTTAAAATTTCAAGTAAAGCACTCAGTGTTTTATTTATTTTCTTTTTATTGAAAGTTAGATAAGACTAAAATTTAAAGTGTAGCCTAAAAATAAATGCGGTTAAAATAAAATATGGGAGGAAAAAGAAAAATGGAGATGGCATTAAGTGATTTAAAATTGGATCAACCTGCTAAAGTTAAAAAGATAATAACAACAGATTCGGTTTTAACAAAAAAATTGATTTCAATGGGTATTTTAAAAGGAGAAGAAGTAGTTGTAACAAAAAAATCTGTTTTAGGTGACCCTATAGAAATAACGATAAGAGGTTATAACTTAAGTTTAAGAAAAGATGAAGCTTCTAAAATAGTAGTGGAGGATTAATTATGACATTATTAAACGGAAAAGATAATGCTGTTTTAAGATTTTTAGCTTTTGATAATATACCTGTAGATGAAAGAAAAAGATTAATAGATTTGGGGTTTGTTCCGGGTGAAGAATTGAAGGTGTTAAGAAGTGTAAATTCAGGATTTATAACAGTATTATTGAAAGGCGGAAAAATTGCATTGGACAGTAATAGTGCAAATAAAATTTTAGTTAAGGAGATATAAAAGAGTGGAAAGTGTAAAAAAAATAAAAATATGTTTGTCAGGGAACCCAAACTGCGGAAAGTCAAGTTTGTTTAACAATATAACGGGGTTAAGGCAACATGTTGGAAATTATCCTGGTGTTACCGTAGAAAAAAAGGAAGCGGTTATAATAAGAGACGATTATGTCCTTCAAATTATAGATTTGCCCGGTATTTATGGCTTATCTGCAAGTTCTGAAGATGAAGTTGTGGCAATAAATGTTTTAATTGAAGAAAAACCTGAACTTATAATAGATGTTGTGGATTCTTCAAATCTTGAAAGAAATCTTTATTTATATGCACAGTTATCGGAGTTAAAAATTCCGGTTATAATTGCAATGAATATGACTGATATTTTGGAAAATAAAGGGCAAAAGATAGATTATAAAAAGTTAGAAGAAAAATATAATGTAG
>ONUQ01000010.1 GCA_900321055.1 uncultured Elusimicrobia bacterium | reverse complement strand
TTCATAAAAAAGAGTGAGTATAGAAGATATACTCACTTTTTTTATTTTATTTACAAATCCTACTTTTAACTATTGTCACACTATATTACTTAGTGCCTTATTTGTACAAATAATTAACAAATAGCATCTGTTAATTTAGTATCAAATATAATTAATAACTCAATCAATTAACTGTACAACTAAAATATTTAAATTTTAATCTATTTCTTTTTTATTTTTTTTGTTTTTGTTTTCTTTACGGATAAATCTTTTATTAAAGGAACTTCTCCGCAATCCGGAAACAAATGACAATTTATACACTCGCTCCAAATCTTTTGCGGTAAAACTTCTCTTGATATTATTTCATATCCTAACTTTTTAAAAAACTCCGGCTTAAAACTTAATGCAAATGTAGAATATATTCCGAGTGCTAAAGCATTTTTTTCCAAAGTTTTAACAATTTTTCTGCCAATCCCTTGTCTTGCATACTCTTTTAATACAGCTAAAGCTTTTATCTCTGCCAAATCTTCCCAACTGACATGTAAAGCACCACAAGCTATAATTTTTCCTTTTTTTTCTACAACAACATATTCTTGAATATTTTCATATATAGAATTTAAAGATCTATGCAACATTTCTTTATTGTCTGCATAAAACTCTATAATTTTTTGCATTTGCTTTACATCTTGAACTTTGGCCGGTCTTATATTCATATTAGTAAATAAACCCTCATTTGATATATAATAAAATATATTTTTATTTTTTATAGATTGTTCAATCAAGAAATTTTTTCAAAATTTCACGAAATTATAAACATATAATACCGAACATCCCATAACTGAAAAAGTTCAATATATTTTTCGTTTTATAAAAACTCTTTATAACCTAAAAACAAAAAATGTTTTTTGCAACAAACCATTCAAACATCTTTTAAATTTTCAATATCAAACATTAAAGCATCTAATCTTCAACCGTTCACTACCTCTAACAAACGGTCACCAATAATAACGAACGGTTCACCACACCGGTTAATCTTTTTTTATACTTAATCTTTATCAACCCCGGCATTTCCTGTCTTTCAATCCACAATATTCTATTTTGTCCAGTTATATCCGGCATTAACTGCTTTAATATTTAAAGGAATCAATTTTGGCTTTGCTGCAAATGCTGTTTCTAATCCTTTTAATACATGCTCTAAACTTGGAGCTTGGATTCTTTTTACCAAAGCACCAACTGCTACCATGTTAGCTGCTTTAATATTTCCCACCTGTTTATCTGCGATTTCCATTATAGAAATAAAAACTATCCTTTTATCATTATACTCTTCTTGAGGTATTAACGACGAATTTGCAATGACTACAGCATCTTCCTTCATTCTAGGCAAAAATTTGTCTAAAGAAGGTTTATTTAATGCTATCAAAGCTGAAGGTGCAAATGCCACGGGGGACCCGATTTCTTCGTTAGAAACTATTACTGTAGAATTTGCCGTTCCGCCTCTCATTTCTGCTCCATAAGAAGGGAACCATGTTGTTTTTAAATTTTGTTCCAATGCCGACTGTGCAATAAGTGTTCCCGCTAACAAAACACCCTGACCGCCAAAACCTGCTGAAATTATTTCTTCATAAATTTTCATATTATTTTGTCTCATCCTTTATAACACCTAAAGGGAAAGTTTTAAACATTTCATCTTTAACCCACTTTGTCGCTTCCAACGGAGTTTTACCCCAATCTACAGGACAATGAGATACTACTTCAATGAAAGAATAACCTTTTCCTTCAACTTGATTTTGAAAAGCTTTTTTATAGCTTTTCCTGCTTGTATTACATGCGGAGCATCACAAACTGATACTCTTTCAATATATTTTGTTCCTTTCAAACCTGCTAACAATTCACACACATTTATAGGATATCCTTCTCTTTGAGGATCTCTTCCGAACGGTGTAGTTTCAGTTACCTGTCCTAACAATGTTGTAGGTGCCATTTGTCCGCCTGTCATACCATAATTAGCATTGTTAATAAATATAACTGTTATATTTTCACCTCTGTTAGCACAATGAATTGTTTCTGCCGTACCGATAGCAGCTAAATCTCCATCTCCCTGATATGTGAAAACTATTTTATCAGGATTTGTTCTTTTAATACCTGTAGCAACCGCCGGAGGTCTTCCATGAGGAGCTTCTGTTGTATCAAAATTAAAATAATTATAAGCAAACACTGCACAACCTACAGGTGCAACTGCTATAGTCCTTTCTCTTATTCCTAAATCATCTATGGCTTGTGCCACTAACCTATGCACTATACCATGTCCGCATCCCGGACAATATGATAAAGGAAAATCTTTTAATGCTTTTGGTCTTGATAATATTTTTTCCATTTTCTTGCCTTGCTACCTAAAATTTTTTCTGTCATTGCGAGACAAGTTATTGTCGTGGCAATCTGTTTTTATTGATTACTTCGCTCTGCTCGTAATGACGATCATCTTACTTCCAATCTTCTATTTCTTTGCAAGTTCTTCAATTTTATCCAATACTTGCTTATCTGAAACTATTCCGCCACCGGCTCTGCCTAAAAAATCAACCGGACATTTTCCGTTAACAGCAAGTTTTACATCTTCTACCATCTGACCTAACGAAAATTCTACCGAGAAGAATTTTACACCGGGTTTTGCATAACTTGCAATAATATCACTTGGGAAAGGCCACAAAGTTACAGGTCTGATTAAACCTGCTTTTATACCCTTTTCTCTTGCTTGTTTAATTGCATTTTTAGATATTCTTGAAGATATACCGTAAGCTACAATTATAACTTCCGCATCTTCAACCTGATACAATTCTGCTTTAACTTCTTTATCTTGTATCATTTGATACTTTTTTAATAAATCTAAATTATGTTGTTCCAAAACTCCATCTTGCATAAGTAAAGATTTTAACGATCTTGGTTCTCTTCCTTTACATCCGTCCAAAATCCAATCTCTATCTTCAAATTTTGTTTTTTGTTCTTTGTTGAAATCTACCGGTTCCATCATTTGACCAACGATTCCGTCACATAACAACATAACAGGATTTCTATACTTTTGTGCTACATCAAAAGCATTATAAGCTAAATCATACATTTCTTGTCCGTTTGCCGGTGCATAAACTATCAAGCGGTAATCACCATGACCACCACCTTTAACAGCCTGAAAATAGTCTGCCTGAGAACCTGCAATATTTCCAAGTCCCGGACCACCTCTTTGCACATTAACAATAACACCCGGTACTTCCATACCTGCCATGTAAGAAATTGCTTCCTGCTTTAAAGAAATTCCCGGAGAAGAAGATGAAGTCATTGCTCTTTTTCCTGTTGCACATGCTCCAAGAACCATGTTTGCAGCTGCCAATTCGGATTCTGCTTGAATGAAAACTTTTTTCATTTCAACCATTCTTTTTGACATATAAGCAGGAACTTCATTTTGTGGGGTAATAGGATAGCCGAAATATGCATCCAGCCCTGCTGCTATTGCTCCCTCACATAAAGCTACATTACCTTTTACGAGTTTTTTTACCATTTTGTTCTCTACCTGTACACTTCTATGCAAGTGTCCGGACACATTTGATAACATGAACCACACCCTACACATTCTTTTTCATCTTTTAATACTGCATAATGATACCCTATTTTATTAATTTCTGATGAAAAATCAATGCATTTTTTTGGGCATGCATTTATACAAAGTCCGCAACCCTTACATCTTTCTTGATTAACTGTTATTTTTGCCATAATGACATAATTCTACTACTTTATTTTTATATTGTCAAAATTCATATTGTTTGTTCTATCTTTTTAATTTGTTTTAATAAATAATACAACAAATAACCGTTTTCTTTTGAAATATTTTTAATGCAAATTTGTGATTTGCAAAATCACAACATTAAAAATTAAATAATTTTTGAATATATTGTAAGACTTGCACAATTCCAACTCTATCTTTAGTATAAAATAATCTTCTTAAATTATTGATACTTAATTTCATCCGTATATTTCACAATAATTCAATTGTTTTACAAGATTTTCTTTGCTAAACTTTTTTATACTTCATATAAAAAACAAAAAATGATAGAATAAAGACAATTTTATTTTAAGGTTATGGATTATGAACAAAAGTTTTAACATTATATTTGAAAACAAAGATATTTTTGTAATAGATAAACAGTCTTATGTTTCGGTATTAAAAAATGATGAAAATACAACAGGTATTACAATTATTGATATCCTGCAAAAAGAATTTAATACCGAGCTTTTCCCAATATCCTCGCTGGATTTTGAAGCAACAGGACCGATTTTGATAGCAAGAAACAAAGATGCTTATGATTTTGTAGCCGAACAGTTTAAACAAGAAAAAGTATCTAAAACTTATCATATACTGGTAAACGGTATTATGGATAATAGTGAAGGAACTATTGATAGAAATCTTATTGTAAACGAACAAACCACATCGGTAAATGATAGCGGAACAAAATCTGTTACAAAATTTTTTGTACAGGAACAATTTAAAAATTTTGCATTTGTAAAAGTTATACCGTTAACCACAAGAAAAAATCAAATAAGAGCTCATTTTTGGTCAATAGGTAATACTCTTGCAATAGATAAAATTTATGGTAGTGATGAACCGATTTTACTTTCTAACATTAAAAGAAGATATAAAGGAATAAAAAAAGAAAAACCTTTACTTAAAAGATTGCCGTTACATTTATCGCAAATAGAATTTATACTTCCGCAAAACAAAGAAAAAAGTGTATTTAACAGTCCTTTACCGGACGATATTTCGTTAACTTTAAAACAATTAAGAAAATACAATAAAAGAGGTTAAAACTATGGCAGGAAAAGTTTATTTTTTACCTTGGAACAGAAAAGATGAATTTTATAATTTTTTAAAATTTGCCAGGGCTTTTGATCATGTTAAAGCCAGACAATTTTTAGCTATAAAATTACATTTCGGTGAAGAAGGAAATCATGGTTATGTAAAACCGGAATATACAAAAGTTTTAGCTGATATTGCAAAAGAAAAAACAGCTTTTCCATATCTGACGGATGCCAGCACAATTTATATCGGAAAAAGGTCTGATGCTTATCATCATTTGTTGCTTGCAAACAAACATGGGTTTACCATAGAAAATTGCGGTTGTCCGGTAATAATTTCCGACGGATTAAGAGGTAATGCATCACAAGAAGTAGAAATTGATAAAAAACATTTTAAAACGGTTTCTATAGCAAGAGATATTTATTATAGCGATTCTTTTATATTCTTAAACCATTTTAAAGGGCACGAAGTTGCAGGTTTTGGCGGGGCTTTAAAAAATATAGGTATGGGGTGCGGAAGTAAAGCCGGTAAATATGCCATGCACCATAACACTAATCCCGAAATTGATACAACGAATTGTATAGGATGTGGCAGTTGTATAAAATGGTGTCCGCCAAAAGCTCTGGAAGTTGTAAATAAAAAAATAAAATTTAATAAAGAAAAATGTATAGGTTGCGGTGAATGCACAATAAGTTGTCCTAAGGGTGTATTTGAACTTACATGGAACGATAGCTTGAAAAATGTTCAGGAAAAAATTGTAGAAGTATGTTATGGTGTTTTAAAGAACAAAAAAAGTTTCAGTATAAGTTTCCTAAATCATATCACAAAATTTTGTGACTGCAATACAAGAAAAGATAAAGTTTTGCTGGATAATATCGGTATAGTAGCCGGAGCAGATCCCGTAGCGGTAGATCAGTCCAGCATAGATATTGTAAATAAAGTTTACGGTAAAGATTTTATTAAAGAACTTTATCCTGATATAGATTATATCGTGCAGTTAAATTATGCACAAGAACTTGGTATCGGCTCCAGAGATTATGAATTGGTAAAATATTAAAAAACAATTTATTATACGGAATTTATATGAGACAACCAAACGGTCAAAACTTTTTAACAGACACAAATATTGCACATAAAATTGTAGAAAGTGCCAATATAAATAAAGATGATTTAGTTATAGAAATCGGTCCGGGGAAAGCTGCACTAACGGATATTTTAAAAGATTATACCAACAACTTAATTGCGGTGGATATTGACCGTAATTTATCAACCGCACTGCAACAAAAATATAAAAACAATAAAAATATTGAAATTATAAATAAAGATTTTTTAAAGTTTGATTTACCTCAACAAAACTTTAAAATCGTATCTAATTTACCTTATAATGTCGGAACTGCCATTATTCAAAAATTTCTTCCAAATAAAAATTTTGTTTCAGGAGTGATAATGTTACAGAAAGATGTGATTAACAGACTTATCAGTAAAGAAGGTACTAAAGATTACGGATATATTTCTTTGTTTAGACAATATTATTCCGATTCGGAATTTTTATTTGATGTTCCACCGGGATGTTTTAATCCTAAACCTAAAGTTATGTCGGCAGTAGCAAGATTTACAAACAAATTACCGCAAGAGCCAAACTTAAAAATTTTCCCTTTGATAAAACATTGTTTTACCATGAGAAGAAAAACAATATTAAACTGTTTATCAACATTTTTAAAAATTGATAAAACGAAAACAACACAAATTTTGAATGATAGCAACATTGATATAATGTTAAGACCTGATAAACTTACACTTCAACAATTTATAAAACTATCAGAATATTTAACTGTATTATAAATTTGATTTCATAGTTTAGAAACTTTTAGAACAAAAAAATCACCTTATAACCGTCAGTTTACCGATTATAATGAATTTATTCAACAAACCGATTTGTTTTATTATAATTTTTAAATCAATTTTTGAAGAATGTTGTTTTTATTGTATTAACATTATAAACATATTTTACTTTAGTGTATTGATACCCGTGTTGATATACTGCTCGGTAAAACTTTATCACATTGCCCATATTCCCATCAACACTTG
>ONUQ01000200.1 GCA_900321055.1 uncultured Elusimicrobia bacterium | reverse complement strand
TTAAAAGAATTTGATAATATTTTTAAATTATAGATTTTATATGTTCCATAACTTTTAGCTTAAGAACCGACAAAATATTTTAAATGTGCCGAATAAAAAAGTTTTAATATAAGAACAGGATTTTTAGATTAAAATTAAACTTTTACGAAAAATATAAAAGAACAGAAAAACAAAAGCAAAAACTATATATTATCAGCTTAAACCAAGCAGGAGCAAGATTTTTAATTTTATGAATAATTGTTAAAAGAAAAATAGGAGATAATTGTTTAATCCTGAAATAATTTAATCAGACAATAATTTTTTGAAATGTATATAAAAAAATGATATTATTCAGTAATAAAAATATATGCAATAAAATGCCGAATAAACTTAGTATTAATCAGTTATTATATTTTTAATCTGTTCATCAGGATAGAATATATAAATACATATTTATTTGGAATTTATTAAAAGGAAGAACTAAAATGACAGAAAATCAACAACAAAAAAACGAAACTTCACAAGCTACCATAGATACAATATTGGAACAAAGAAAAAATAAAGCGGATACAATGAGAGCTAACAACATAGATCCGTACCCTGCAAGAGTAAAGATAGATAGCAAAATAGCACAAGTTAGAGAAAAATTTGAATCTTTACAAAAAGAAGAAATGTCTAAAGAACAGGTTACGGTTTGCGGTAGAATGATGTCCAGAAGAGATATGGGAAAAGCTTCTTTTATAGATGTAGCCGACGGAACGGGAAGAATTCAAGTTTATGTAAGAAAAGATCAGGTTGGTGAAACTGATTTTAAAATATTTAAAGAAATGTCGGATTTATCCGATTTTGTTTTAATTACGGGTGTAGCATTTAGAACAAAAACCGGGGAATTGAGTTTAAAAGCAGATAAATTTTCTATAGCAACAAAAGCTTTCAGACCATTGCCGGAAAAATGGCACGGGTTAAAAGATACGGAAACAAGATACAGACAAAGATATTTAGATTTAATAGCAAATCCTGAAGTTAAAGAGGTGTTTAAGAAAAGAAGTGCAATCCTTTCTTCTATCAGAAAAAAACTTGAAGAATTAGGTTTTATTGAAGTTGAAACACCAATATTGCAAACACTTGCCGGCGGAGCAAATGCAAAACCTTTTATTACTCATCACAATGCACTTGATATGGATTTATATATGAGAATTGCTCCGGAACTTTTCTTAAAAAGGTTAGTTGTCGGCGGAATAGAAAGAGTTTTTGAAATAGGCAGAAATTTTAGAAACGAAGGTATAGACAGAAATCATAATCCTGAATTTACAATGATGGAATTGTATCAGGCTTATGCTGATTATAATGATATGATGGATTTAACGGAATTGTTAATTAAAACGGCAGCGGAAACTATAGGTGCAACGGACATAAATTTAAATTTTAGAAGAGCAAAGATGTTTGACTTAATAAAAGAATATACGGGACTTGATTTATTACAGTTTGTCGGGACAGGTAAAATATATGAACAGGTAAAACATTTAAATTTGGATGTGGCACCAAATGCAGGCGACCAGAAAGTTTTAGATGCTGTACTTGATGAAAAAGTTATTCCAAACTTAACACAACCGACATTTGTTATGGATCATCCGGCAATATATTCTCCGCTTACGAAAGTTAAATTTGACCAACCTGAAATTGCGGAAAGATTTGAACTTTATATGAACGGTATGGAAATATGTAATGCTTATTCGGAGTTAAACGATCCGTACCTACAAAAAATAAGGTTTCAACAACAAATGGAAGCTAAAGTTAAAGGGGATGAAGAAGCACAACCTTATGATGAAGATTTTATAACCGCTTTAGAACAAGGACTTCCTCCTACGGGCGGACTTGGAATAGGGCTTGACAGATTGGTAATGATATTAACAAAATCGGAATCCATCAGAGAAGTAATATTCTTCCCTACAATGAGAAATATTGAATAATGATTTTTAATTCTGCGGAACTTTTTATTGCATACAGGTATATTAAAGCAAGAAAGAAAGGTTTTTTTGCTTTTTTGACCACTGTTATAGCCATAGGCGGTACAACACTTGGTGTATGTGCTTTGGTTATCACACTTGCTGTTATGAGCGGTTTTCAACAGGATATTAGAGCAAAAATTTTAGGAGTACAACCTCATATTTATTTATCCAGAGTTGCTGGAGACTCTTTTGATAATTATAAGGATATATCCGGGCAAATATCAAATCTTAGTTATGTAAAAGCCACTGCACCTTATATATTCGGGCAAGCAATAATAAAAAAACAAGGATATACACAAGGAACGGGAGCATTAATAAAAGGTGTAGATTTTAAAGCTGAAGACAATTTGATGGATTTAAAATCTAAAATCAGTAAAGATAGTATAATATTGGATGATGAGATAAGTGATAGCGGAATTATGTTAGGTAACGAACTTGCAAATACCATTCATGCTCAAGTAGGGGATTATGTGATAGTGATGTTTCCCGGACAAACGGTATCTGTTCCTAAAATGAAAAAGTTGAAAATAGAAGCTATATTTCATTCGGGAATGTACGAATATGATAATACACTTGCTTATGTAGATTTAAAAGTTGCGGACGATATGTTTGCTTATGAAGGCGGAGTTAGCGGAATAGCAATAAAAACCGCAAGTTTTGATAATGCCGTAACTTATGCAAAAGATTTGCAATCAAAGTTAGGTTATCCGTATAAGGCAAAATCTTGGATAGAGATGAACAAAAATTTGTTTTCTGCACTAAAACTTGAAAAGATTATGATGTTTATAATACTTGCTTTAATTATAATAGTTGCATCATTTAATATCATTTCAAATATTTTATTGCTTAGTGTAGAAAAAGCAAAAGAAATCGGAATATTGTCGGCTATGGGGTTTTCAAAATTGTCAATATCTAAAATATTTTTTTATGAAGGAATAATTGTTGGAACGGCAGGAACGGTATTGGGCTTATTTTTAGGAATATTTATAAGTTATGGTCTTAAAACTTTTGAAATATTTAAACTTCCAAAAGGCATATATTATGTTGACAGGTTGCCTGTTATGATAATTCCGACAGATATTTGTTTAATTGCAATTTGTGCTTTTTGTATAACGGTTATTGCGGGGTTATATCCGGCATATCAGGTTTCAAAGTTGGAACCGTTGGAAGCAATAAGGTACAACTAAACTACAAAATCATAAAATGAAAAGTTATTAACGGTTTAGGTGTTTGTAATATGGAAAAAGTTTTACCGGTTTTGGTAGCTTCTTTTTGGAAATACAGTGAAAATTCCAAAAAGGCAGAAAAATTAAAAGCATTAAGAATAAAATTATTGATTTTATATTATAAAAAACAGATAGAATTAATTTAACTCTATCTGTTTTTATTTTAGTTTGTTTTATCGGTATAAATTATTTTTTTGTTTTTTTCTCTTTTTTTTCTTCTTTTTCTTTGGTTTCTTTAGCTTCTTTAGTTTCTGTATTATTATTATTGGTATTATCATTAGCTAAAGATTTGCAATTATGTTTTTCTCTGATAAGATTTTCAATTTCCAAAGCTATTTCCGGAGTATTTAACAGATATTCTTTAAATTTATCTTTTCCCTGAAATCTTTCTTCTTTATAAGTGAAAAAAGAACCTGCTTTTTCAATTATTCCGTCTTCTACTCCAATATCTACAATGTATCCGATTTTATCTATACCTTTGCCGAAAACAATATCAAATTCAGCTTGTTTAAAAGGTGCGGATACTTTGTTTTTTACAACTTTAACTCTTACTCTGTTACCTAAAACTTCATCACCTTTTTTTATGGCTTCAACTCTTCTTATATCAAGTCTTACGGAAGAATAAAATTTTAATGCAAGACCTCCCGGTGTTGTTTCCGGATTGCCCCACATAACACCTATCTTTTGCCTTAATTGATTAATGAATATTATAGAAGCTTTGGATTTTGCAACAATAGGAGTAAGTTTTCTTAATCCCTGGCTCATAAGTCTTGCTTGAATACCTACGAAAGAGTCGCCCATTTCACCTTCAATTTCAGCCCTTGGAACAAGTGCCGCAACAGAATCTACAACTATCAAATCTACGGCTCCGGAACAAACAAGTTTTTCCGCTATTGCAAGACCTTGTTCTCCCGAATCCGGTTGTGAAATAAGCATATCATCTACATTTACACCTAACTTTCCTGCATAATCGGGATCCATGGCATGTTCGGCATCTATATATGCCACTATTCCGCCTTGTTTTTGTGCTTGTGCCGCTATACACATTGCAAGTGTTGATTTTCCCGAAGATTCAGGTCCGTATATTTCTATAATTCTTCCTCTTGGTATACCGCCTATACCGATTGCTATATCTAACGGTAAAGCTCCGGTCGGAATAGCTTCAACATTTTCGTTATTTGTATCTCCCAATCTCATTATTGCTTCTTTACCGAAATCTTTTTCAATTTGTGATAAAGCTAAGTTCAAAGCTTTAAGTTTTTCATCTTTACTCATTATATACCCCCATAATTCAATTTGTTATAATTATATATACAAATGTATACTTTGTCAAGTTTTATTAAAAATTATTTTTACAGATTTCTCTAAAATTGCAGTATCTGCAGAAAAATTCGTTATCCGTTTTTTCAAAACAATCTTTTTCTTTAGGAATATTGTTTTCTATATCTTTCAGATATTCGTACATTTGTTTTGTTTCCGTTTCCACCTGTTGTCTGAAATTTGCCAAATTTTCATCCGTTAACTCTACGGTATATTCATTGTAATCAGGATATAAATATACTACGGTGGAATTTATATTTTTTGCATTAGTATTAAAATGATAACTTGCCCATAAAGAATATCCTATAAGTTGCCTTGAATGTTTTTGCAAATCTTGTTTTCCTGTTTTCCAATCCAGTATATAAACTTTATCTTTTACGGGTATAAGGAAATCTACTTTACAATATGCTTTATAATTTTCAATTCTTGTTTCACCGAATCCGCCCGGTTCAATTATCCAATCTTTACTTTCCGGAGATGCTACTTCAAAAATCCATTTTAATCTTTTACAGGTTAAAAAGTTTTCTATGATTTTGCTTACCTGAACAAAAACATCTTCTGCCGTTACGGATTCTTTTTGTTTGTAATATACTTCCGAAAAAGTTTTACTTTTGCAATAATTTTCTGTCATGGTTTTTGCATATTGTAAGAATCTCGGTTTACTGATAGGTTTGGTAGTTTTTTGCATTCTTACCAGTAAATCACGAATACAATCGTGGACTATATTTCCCGATTCAAGTGCAAAAGAAGTCAGACTTTTTAGTTGTTGTATTTTTGCCTGAGATACTTCTTTGTCAAATTTACCGTAATAAGAATAAAAATATTGTCTTTTACATTTATCAAATACATCGTATCTTGATACAGACCATCCTAAAATACTTGTAAAAGGGAATTGCTTTATTGGCGGAATATTCATAATTTTTTTATAATATCAGTTATATTTTTGTATAAACAATTGTTTGTATACAGACATTGTATAATAAAAATATTAAATATACAGATAAATTGATTATA
>ONUQ01000003.1 GCA_900321055.1 uncultured Elusimicrobia bacterium | reverse complement strand
GATAATTACTATTGTTGATTTTTAAAAAATTTCTACAAAGTTTCATCCTGTTTATTTTATCAAATAAAAAACGGAACGGCAACACACACACACAATGGATGTACCTGCGGATGTATAAACCGGTTAATAAATTTTTGAATAAAATAATTATTTTGCAAATAACTTAATACAGAAAAATCCGCCGATAAGTAAAATTGTGAAAACTATTGTAAGTAAATTGAAATATTTCTCTATAAAAAACTGTATTTTTTCACCAAATATTCTTATAAGAATTGCTACCATAAAAAACCTTGCCGATCTTCCTATGGCAGAAGCTAAAAGTAATGTAAAAATTGAAATTTTACACAGACCTGCAACTATTGTAAAAACTTTAAACGGTATCGGTGTAAAAGCGGCCGTAAATACCGCAAAAAAAGCATGTTCATTATATTTTGCACTTACAACATCAACCGCTGATTGAAGATTATAAAAATCTACAATTTTTTGTCCTACAAGTTCGTATAACTGATACCCTATAAAATATCCTAATAATGCACCTAAAACAGAACATAGCGAACATATAAATGCTATTTGAAACCATTTTTTTCTTTGTGCAATAACCATAGGTATAAGTAAAACATCCGGCGGTACCGGGAAAAAAGAACTTTCTGCAAAAGATATACAAGCTAAAGCCCAGTTTGCATGTTTTGTTGCAGACCATCCTATTGTCCAATCATAACATGTTCTAACAAATTTTATAGGATATTCAAAAATCTTTTTCATAAACTACATTCCTTTAATAAAATAATAAAATCCCAATAAAAATGCTCCGAACAATATTCTATACCAACCAAAAATTTTAAAATCTTTGGTTGAAATATATTTTATAAACCATTTTATTACTGCTATTGCCGAAATAAAAGCCGAAATAAACCCTATGGCTATAATTGTTACGGATTCCATATTTAAATCTGCCGAGTTTTTGTATAAATCATAAAAAGTAGCTGCAAACATTATGGGTATGGCTAAAAAGAAAGAAAATTCAGCGGAAGCTTTTCTTGAAAGTCCGCAACATACTCCACCCATTATGGTAGCTCCTGCTCTGGATACTCCGGGTATAAGAGATAATATTTGTGCAAGTCCTACAATGAGTGCCGATTTTTTAGTTATATCAAAAGCTTCTTGTGTTTTAACTTTTATTTTCTTGTTTTCTATATAAACTATTATGTATCCGCCGATAATCAAAGCAAATGCTACCGTTATAGGATTAAATAAATAATGTTTTATTATTGAATGAAAGAAAAATCCGACTACGGATGCTGGAATAAATGCGATTATAATATTAACTATAAAATCGTAAGATTTTTTATCTTTAAATGCTGTCTTTATTAAAGTTATAATTTTTTCTCTATAAAGCCAAACTACTGCAAGTATTGCACCTAACTGAATAACTATTTCAAATAATGTTGCAACCTTGTTATCAAATTTTATCATATTGGCACAAACAATCAAATGTCCGGTAGACGATATAGGCAGAAACTCCGTAAGTCCCTCAACAATACCAAGAAATATTGTTTTAAGGATTAAAATTAAACTTATCATTAAAATGTATCCTTTATTGAATTTCCCGTAATGATTATTCCGATAAAATTATCCGAATCATCTTTTAAAGGAGTGATATTTATTTTGTATGTACCGATATCGGTATTTATAACATCCTTCGGATTTTCTAAAATGTTTGAAATGTTTTTTATTAAATTTGAATCTTTTGTTAACTCTACTATATGTAAACCGATTTTTTTATTCTCTAGAATAATATTATTTTCATCTACACAATACACCAGTTTTGCTTTGTTGTCTAATATAATAAATATTTCATCGCTAAGATTAACATAAGATTTAAATACGGTATCCAGTAAATTTGGCAGTGAATTATCAATTCCTTTGTCAATACTAAAATCCTGATCTTTGTTACAGGATAAAGCCATATTAACGATATCGGAATATATTGTTTTATCTGAGATATTATTCATAGACAGATATTTTTTTGTTTTGTTAAACGGATATAAAAATAAAAGTTTTGATAAATAAAATATTATAAATAAGAACAAAAGTGAAATTATAAAACAGTAAATAAAAAGTTTTATTTTTAAAGATTCTATACTTTTATAGGCAGATTTTAAAGAAAATTTTACACATAACACGGAAGTTTCGTTTAAAGGTAAAGAATATACTAATGTTTGCAAATCAATATTTTGAACGGAAACATCAGGTAAAGACACAACTTTTTTATAGAAATCGTCATCATATTTTTTGTTCCATTTTAAAGAATCATTATGAATTACAATGTTTAAATTTTTATCTATAATAAAAGTTTCAATAACATTGTTTATTTTTGATATTTTTTCAATAGAATACAAAAGAGATATATCGTCTGACTTTGAAAATGCAGTTTTTATTTCGGGAGCCGTCAGTTCTATACTTGAAACTATATTTTGTTTAATAGAATTTACCTGATAACCTAACCTTTCTTTATAAATAATATCTACAAAAAAATATAACACCGTTGCAGAAATTAAAAAAAATAATATTGATAATATTATTATATTTCTTTTCATAAATTTACAATAATTTTAATAATTCGTTAGCAAAATCTTTTGATGCCTGCGGACCGTTACCCGTAACTATTTGATCGTCAACTTCAACAGGCTTTGCCGTATATTCGGCACCGTTTTGTATTAATATATCAGCTCCGTCGGGAAATACCGTAGCTTTCCTGTTTTTCAACAATCCTGCTTTTGCAAGTATTACGGGAGCTATACATATAGCACTTACAATCTTACCTTCATCATAAAATTTCTTTGCTATATTATGTGCAACTTCATCTTCAAAATATACACTTGCTCCGCCACCGCCTACAAAAAATATACCGTCAAAATCATTTACGGATATGTCTTTTACTAACATTTGGCTTTGAGCTTTGATTTTTATTTTTCCCAACAACTCACCAACAACGGTACTGGCAGTTGTTACTTCTATACCTGCCTGTTCCAATATCATTTTTGGCTCTATATATTCTTCATCTCTAAAAACTTTAGGTGCAACTACAAATACAAATTTTTTCATAATTAATCTTCTTCTATTGTTATTTTTTTTATTATTACCGGTTCTGCGGGATCGTTAGAAAAACCGGTTTCTACTCGGGCAATTTTTTTAACAATTTCTAAATCTTTATTACTTACAACCTGACCAAAAATTGTATGATGTCCGTTTAGCCATGGTGTATTGACTTCCGTAATAAAAAATTGTGAACCGTTTGTATTTGGTCCTGCATTTGCCATAGCAAGAAGACCGGGTTTATTAAATTTTAAACCGTTGTCTGTTTCATCTTTAAATGTATATCCCGGACCGCCGGTTCCTGTTCCTAACGGACAACCGCCTTGTATCATAAATTCCGGAATAACTCTATGAAAAGTTAAACCGTCATAAAATTTTCTTTTTGTTTTTTTGCCCGTTTCTAAATCCGTAAATTCTTTTGTACCTTTTGCCAATCCTACAAAATTTTCAACTGTTACGGGTGCTTTATCCGGAAACAACTCTAACTCAATTGTTCCCATAGATGTTTCAATAATTGCTTTCATTTTTTTCTTCTCCGCTTTCTTAATAATTTTTTGTGTATTAATAATATTGCTGTCATCGGACTTCATAGTAACAGCTTTATCGGATGAACAAGCAAATAAAAATATTAAAAAATTTAAAAATAAAAAACTTAATTTTTTCATAGTGAAAATTTTACTACAAAACTAATTTTATGTCAATAAGTATCGGTAATAAATTATTGTTAAAAATTTTGTATAATGAGAGAAAGTTTATAAACACCGTAATAAGGGGAAATAAAATGGCAATCATTGAAAAATTAAAAGAAGATTTAAAAACTTATATGAAAGCAAAAGATATGATAAGTTTAAATACTGTTAGAGCAATACTTAACGAAATAAATATAAGAGAAATGAAAAATATAAAGATTACCGAAGAAGAAATAATAAAAGTTCTTAGAAGCGAATCAAAAAAAAGAAAAGAATCTATTGAAACATTTGAAAAAGCAGGTAGAGCTGATTTAATGGAAAAAGAATCAAAAGAACTTAAAATAATAGAAAATTATCTTCCTGCAGAAATGTCAGATGAAGAGTTGATGGCAAAAATTAAAGAAGTTGTTGATAAAACCGAAGATAAAAGTTTTGGAAGTGTAATGAAAGCATCTGTTGTAGCACTTAACGGTGCTGCTGACGGTAAAAGAATTTCTGCCGTATTAAAGCAAATTCTTAAATGATTTAAGTTTTAACGGTTGCTATATAATCAAAATATAAATTTATTTTTAAATCAAATATATTGAGAGATAATGATATATTTTTCAATATTTTTGTGTAGTTTGAGCAATAGTTTTTTGTCTTAACCTGATTGTGTTTTGAATAAAATATCAGGTTAGTTTAGTGTTGACTATATCAGATAATATAATTTTTGTAAAAAACAT
>ONUQ01000073.1 GCA_900321055.1 uncultured Elusimicrobia bacterium | reverse complement strand
TACTGTTTATAGTTGCTACAGACTTTAAGTAATTATTAATATTGCCTTTACCTGTTTCCAAATTAATATATGCGGTATTTTTATCATCAAATTCTTTTTCAACATTTAAATACATTGAATACTGACCCATGGTAGGAGTTTTATTCGGTTCAATAGGAGATCCGAATTTATCTATTGCCTGATTGGAATTTTGTAAATTTTGAAGAACCAATGTAATTCCTCCACCTATTTTAAAACCTTTTAAAAATTCTATTTCTTGAGCATAAACGGAACTTCCGAGAAATATCATTAATGCCAAATATAACATATTTACTACTGTTTTTCTCATTTTCTTCTACTCTCCTTTTGTTGAATCTAGTGCAAACAATTTTTCAATATAACCGATAAAATACTTTTTTATTTTCCTGCATAATACAAATAAAAAACAGGGAGATTTAGAGTTAAATTCTAAAAGTCCCTTTGTTGATATTAATTACCAAACCGTATTGATTTTATAATTTTGTAAAAAAACAATCAAGAATATCAGTTAAACACATAAGCGACATTTTAAAATTATTAATCATATTTGTTATTTGATTGGCACTTATGTGTTTTAACTGTTTCAACAAACAAAATATGTAAAAAGAAGCACATTCAACACATATTTTATTTTTTAGTAAAATCGGTTTATCAACTTTGAATTAATAAATACCATAAGTTTTAGAAACTGATTTGCATTCTCATTGTACCTACATAAGCAGTGTTATATTGTTCGTTATAGAAAGGATTTTCTACCATTTGAAAATCCGGACTTATTGCCAAATAATCCGTTACATTCCAACGATAATAAACTTCTAAATGATTTTCGCTTTTTGCTTTTTCGTTTATATAATCTTTATAATTTTTTGAAGGTATTACCTGACCACAAGCTATTGCTACAACATCTTCATTTCCAAAACCTTTTACTGTAGCCTGTAAACCAATACTCCAAGTGTTTGAAACATAAATACCGTCAATAATATCACCTCTACTCCAACTATATCTTGCAAATCCGCTGAAAATATCCGTGAATTGTTGGTCTAAACTTAATCCTAAACCGTAATTTTTTTCTTTGCCTACCATTTTTGTTTTGTCATTAAGTTTTGAATAGTCATTTGTTTCTAACCAACCATAAACTCTATAGTTGCCTTCCATTTCATCAATTATACCCGGTTTAAAGTTAACTTGTGCGGAAACAAAACCGTTTCTTGTTATATCTTTGTACTTACTTGCATCAATATACTGAACCGCAAAATCTGCAACTTTAGTTTCGTAATCTGCCTTTACACCAAAAGCATTATCCGGAAACCATATATTTATGGCATTTCTAAACATACTACCTATGAATTGTTTTGTTTCATCATTTGCATAAGCATTTTCATCTACTGATGTCGTCGGATCTAATATACCTGTAGTAACTGCAAACTTATTTGTTAATCTATGCTTAAACCATGCTTCCGTTACACGAACAACATCACTGTCATCAGCATCTCTGTTTATACCGGCAACAGACTCCAGGTAATAATTGATATTCCCTTTTCCTGTTTCAAAATGAATAAAAGCAACATTATCATCATTAAAAGTTTTTTCAATAGTTAAATCTAATGAATACTGACCCATGGTAGGAGTTTTGTTCGATTCAATAGGTTCTCCTGATTTGCCTATTGCCATATTTGAATTTTGTAAATTTTGAAGAACCAATGTAATTCCGCCACCTATTTTAAAACCTTTTAAAAATTCTATTTCTTGAGCATAAACGGAACTTCCGCAAAATACCATTAATACCAAATATAACATATTTACTACTGTTTTTCTCATTTCCTTCTACTCTCCTTTTGTATTTGATTATAAATTATTTTTTATTTTTATTTTTTTTCATAAGTTGTATCATACAACCATCACTTTTAAAACAACTTCTGCAATTATTATTACATCCGCAATCACATTTTCCGTTTTTTATGAGATTATATATTTTTTTTAAAAGAAAAAACACACAAAATGCCACCAGACACAACACAAATATTGTTTCCACTGTTTATTCCCTCCAACCACTTGAATAATGAATTTTACAAATAAAAGAACATTAGTATTTAAGCCGTAAATATTCTTTACAATTTTCTATAGAGTTTGCATCAAGTGATTAATGACAACTTTTCTTAAAACAATTCAATCTTCAAGTCTTCTAAAATCCTAAAATTTTTCCACCCTGATATACAACCAACGATAACAAATATCCTAAAACCGTTGTCCATATAAATAATATTGCAAGCCATTTTAATTTTGAACCTGTTTCCCTATAGAATACCGTTATTGCAACTATACAAGGAACATATATCAAACAAAATATTAAAAATGATACCGATTTTAAAGGGCTCCAATCATTATCTGAAGCAATTTTATCTGCTAAAGATTTAACAGCTTTTTCATCTTCAACATCCGTTTCACCCATAGAATAAATTGTTCCTAAAGTACTAACTACAACTTCTTTTGCCGCAAGACCTGCAATTAAGACAATACCCATTTCACCGTTAAAGCCGATAGGTTTTATTACAGGTTCTATAAAATGTCCTAATCTTCCTATGTAGCTTTGGTCCATTTGAACTGATGAAATCTCTTCTTCGGAAAGATTCTGTTTTGCAAGTTTTTCTTCATCTGCTTGAGGAAATGTCAAACCTGCCCAAATGAGGACAGACATTAGAAGTATGATGGTACCTGCTTTTTTAATATACATCCAACCTCTTTCCCACATTTTAAGTAAAAGACCTTTTAATGCAGGAACTCTGTATGGAGGCAGTTCCATAACAAAATATCCGGGTTCATTTTTAAATAAAGTTTTCTTAAATACCCATGCAGAAAATAGTGCTATAACCACACTTAATGAATAAAAAACAAACATTGTATTTGCCGCTTGTGTCGGACTTTTACTAAAAAAAGCAGATATTAAAAGTACAAATATGGGAAGTTTTGCTCCGCATATCATAAACGGTGTAACAAGCAATGTAATAATTCTATCTTTAGGATCATCTATAGTTCTTGCAGACATCATTGCAGGAACAGCACAACCGTTAGTTGCAATAAGCAAAGAGGCAAACGATTTTCCGTGCAAACCAAACTTTCTCATAACTCTATCCATAATAAATACTGCTCTTGCCATATATCCTGTATCTTCAAAAAAAGCAATAGCAAAGAACATACATATAATTTGAGGAAAAAAACCTAAAACTCCCCCTACACCGCCTATTATTCCATCTGCTATTAATGACTGAATAATTCCGGCAGGAATAATTCCTTTTGCAAAATGTGAAAGCCATTCAATACCGGTTTCAAATAAACTTACAATCGGTTCCGATACGGTGAATGCAAATTGAAAAATAACATACATCACTAAAAGGAAAATCGGAACAGACCAAACTTTATTCAATACAATTTTATCTATTGTTTCTGATATATCTTTTTTTGCTTCTTTTGTTTTTGACAGAGTATCACCAACAATATTTTTTATCCAATCATAAATTTTATCTGCAAAAACAGCTTCAAGATTTTCGTTATATAAATCAAATATTTTTTTGTTACTTTTTTCTACCTGCCAAATTATTTTTGAATAATATTTAGAACTTTTAATTTTTTCTAAAGCATAAGATTCTTTTTTTATTAACTCTACAGCTAAAAAATTAACAGGATATTTTTTTATAAGATTTAAATCTTCAGATATAAACTTAACAACAGAATCTTTTTCGGTATTAATATCTTTACCGTAATCCATTGTAATAGGTTTAACATTTTTCTTTTTACTTAAAATATCGGTTACGGTATTTAAAAGTTCTTGAGTTCCTTTATTCCTGCTTGCAACTATAGGAACTGCAACTACATTATATTTTTCTTCTAACTTTTTATAATCTATCTTTTGCCCTTTATTTTCCAAAATATCAGTCATATTCATTGCAATT
>ONUQ01000132.1 GCA_900321055.1 uncultured Elusimicrobia bacterium | reverse complement strand
TAGAAAGAGTGGAAAAATTGTTGGGATATGCAATAGATGAAACGGATATAGCAAATGTTTTAAGATTTTTAGGTATAGAAATAACTTTAAGTAGTCAAAGTGTTTTTATGGTAGAGGTTCCTTCTTATAGAAATGATATAAAGGAAGAAGTGGATTTAATAGAAGAAATAGCAAGAGTTCACGGATATGAAAATATTCCTACATCCGTAGATTTCGCAATAACTTCGTCTGAGAAAAAAACTTCTGATAAACTTAAAAAAACAATTACAAACTCTTTAGTAGGGCTTGGTTTTTGTGAAGCAATGAACTATAGTTTTGCGGAAATAAAAGATTTAGATAAATTGTATTTAGGTTATACATATAAAATTGCAAATCCTATATCAAAAGAAAACGAAGTTTTAAGACCGTCATTGTTGCCGGGTCTTATAAAAAACTATTTCTTTAATATTGGTCAGGCAACAACGGATATAAAGTTGTTTGAAACAGGGAAAATATTTGATGATAAGGGTGAAAGAAGAGTTTTAGGAATTCTTATGTCCGGTCCGGTATGGCAACCTTGGTGGAACTGGGAATCAACAAAGCAAAATCCTGTTTTTGACTTCTATTTTGCAAGCGGTATAATTTCAAATATATTGCCGTCAAAAGAATTTACGATAGCAGAAAATAAAACTCCGGCGAAATATTATCATCCCGGAAAAGTAGCGGCAATAGTTTATCATGGAAAAGTTGTAGGTCAATTTGGAGTATTAAGACCGGATATCACGGATAGCGGTGATGAAGTTATATATGCAGAAATTGAAATAGAAAATATAGAAAAAAATTATAAAAATAAAATTCAAACTTATGAGTATGTAGCAAAATTCCCTGCACTAAAGAGAGATATATCAGTGGTAGCAGATAAATCCGTTAAGTTTGAAAAAATAGAAAAAATTATAAAACATGTAATGAAAGACGGTGGCATATTAAAAGATTGGTCATTGTTTTCGGTATATGAAAATGAAAAGTTAGGTTCCGGTAAAATAAGTTATTCGTTTAGGTTGACTTACAGACATAACGATAAAACTTTAAAAGATGAAGAAGTAAATAAAGATATTGCAATTCTTTTGGAAAAATGGAATAAAGATTTAGGAATATCATTAAGAAATTGATAGTAGTGTAAAATGGTATTTTTATAATTCTATAGTTAAAGAAAGAGTGGACTTTCTGTTGACTATGAGCCCAAAATTATATAAAATACAATTTTAATATAATAAATAGATAGGTGGTTTTGTTAAAATGAAAAATGGAAAGACTTATCTTCCTAAAGAGGGAGAAATAAAAAGAAAGTGGCATTTTATAGATGCTGAAGGTAAAGTGTTAGGAAGATTGGCAGTAGAAGTAGCTGCTTTATTAAGAGGAAAAGAAAAAACAATTTATACATCACATATAGATTGTGGAGATTTCGTTGTTTTGACAAATATTTCAAAAATAGTTCTTACAGGTAAAAAACTTGAACAAAAAACAGCTTTTTCGTTTTCAGGTTATGTTGGCGGTGGAAAATTAACCCCTTATTCAAAATTGATGGTAGATGATCCGGAAAGAGCAGTTAGAATTGCTGTGAAAGGAATGTTACCTCAAAATAAATTGGCAGACAGACAAATGAAAAGATTGAAACTTTTTAGAGGTGCGGAGCATACTCATCAAGCACAAGCAGCAATTGAAAAATAAGGAGAAATAAAAAAATATGAATACAGGATATTTAAGTGTAGGAAGAAGAAAAAATGCAGTTGCCAGAGTTAGAATGTCGGAAGGAACAGGTAAGATAGTTATAAACGATAAAACTGTTGATGAATATTTTGCAGGTTTGCCAAGACATAAAAAAATAGCTTTAAAATCTGTTGAAGTTTGGGCAGGTTCAAAAAAGTATGATATTTATGTAAATGTTTATGGCGGTGGAATTTCTGGTCAGGCAGGAGCAATGAGCCATAGCATAGCAAGAGCAATTTTGAAACAAGATGAATCAATGAAAGATACATTGAGAAAAGAAGGTCTTTTAACAAGAGATCCGAGAATGGTAGAAAGAAAGAAACCGGGAAGACCAAAAGCAAGAAAGAGATTCCAATTCTCAAAGAGATAATACTTATTACAATACACAAAAAGGAAGGAGAAAAAATCTCCTTCCTTTTTTTTGTTCCCGTAAAAATAAAAAAAGCAGGAAGAAAAATCTTCCTGCTTTTT
>ONUQ01000002.1 GCA_900321055.1 uncultured Elusimicrobia bacterium | reverse complement strand
AAAAGATTTGAACTTAAATCTTTCTGCAAAAGCACCTGTAATAAGTGCAGGTGTAAGTATTGCAAACATCATCTGAAAAGCCATAAATAACTGATGTGGAATTGTTGATGAATATATAGGATTAGGTTTGAGTCCGACACCATCAAGAAAAGCCCACTTAAAACTACCTATAACATGCCCTATATCAGGACCAAATGCAAGACTATAACCGTAAGAAAACCATATAATTGTTGCTATACCTAATGCAACAAAACTTTGCATCATAGTACCTAAAACATTTTTTCTTCTAACCATTCCTCCGTAGAACAAAGCAAGTCCGGGAGTCATGAACATAACAAGTGCCGTACAAACAATCATAAATGCGGTGTCAGCTGAATTTATTTGTGTTTGTGATTCTGCAATGGCTGTTTCTTCACTGATTTCTTCTGCTTGTACTATATTAAATGTAAACACTAACATAATACAAGTAAATAACAAAAACAAAATTTTTCTCATCTTTTAGTTTCTCCTTTACTATAAATATAAAAAAAGTCCGAAAGAATTATATCTTCCGGACTCCTTTGTCCATGTGACTATTATAAATTCAATTTATCTAATTTTTTGAAAGCTATAAAACAAAAAGAACTAAGAATCTTACAATAAAAAACAATTTTTGTTTTTTTGCTAACATATAATTAATTAAAAAAGGTGATTAAAGACTCTAATCTTTAAGCACCTTTGCTTATTCAATATTAATTTGTTGAATGTATTGTATAACAAAAAAGTTTTATTGTCAAATTTTTATTATTATATAGTTGTTGTGAAAATTCTTGAATTTGTATATAATAAAAAAGATGATAACAAAACAGATAACAACTGCCAATGCTAATGATAATAAGCAATTAGAAATGCTCTATAAAACATCCTTTCCGGAACAAGAACAAATTCCATGGGATGAGTTGGTTCCCCTTATAGATAAAATGTATCTTGATTTTACGACTTATTACGAAAAAGATGAAATCGTTGGTTTTACCGTTGTGTTTCCATATAAAACTTTAAATTGGTTTTGGTATTTTGCCGTGAAACCGGAATTAAGAGGACAAGGTAAAAGTCAGAAAATGCTTACAATTGTAACACAGAAGTATAAGGGAAAGAGTTTTTTTCTTGATTTAGAGTCAACTAAACAAAAGTGTGAAAATATGGAACAAAGAATTAGCAGACATGCTTTTTATCTGCGGAACGGGTTTAAAGATACAAATATTTATAAAAAATACGATGATATAGAAATGACCGTAATGGTTTTGGGAGATAATAAGATTACATTGCAGGATTGGGATAATATGTTAGCGGAGTTAAGAAAATTTTGGACATGGAATTAAATTTTTAAAGTTTTGTTGAGAGAAACAGATATTAATAAAAGAACACTTTAGTGTATCAAATATTTTTTTCTACAAATTACTGTAAACATCAAATAAAAAATAACTATGGGGCTTTTTTTATGAGAATTAAGAATTTGTTTTTAAAACTTTTTATAAATACTGATTTACAAAAAGATATTTTGTTTTTAAGAAGTATAGACTTTTTTGAAGAATTAAATATATCACAATTAAAAAAAATTCATATACATATGTACAAAAAGACTTATTTGCAAAAAGAAGTTATTTATAAAAAAGGTGAAGAAGCAAAATTACTTTGTATTGTAAAATCCGGCAAAATAGAATTAGATGACGGTAAAAATAAAATGATTATACAAAAAAGAGGTTGGTTTGGACAAAAATATCTATTTAATTATGATGAAGTTTATACTAATACTGCAGTAGCATTAGAAAATAGTAAATTGTTGTTTATGTATAAAGATGATATTGAGGATTTGATGAAAAAAGATAAAAATATAGGATTTAATATGTTTAAAAAAATATTAAAAATGCTTTATAAGAGAGAACAAAATGAAAGATAGTAGAGTAACAAAGATTTTTATTGTATCTCTTTTATTGATGTTTTTTTTGTTGGGTATACTTTATTTATCCGGGCAGATTTTAGTTCCGTTTATAGTGTCCGGGTTAATTTGTTATATAGTTTCCCCTATAATAAATAAAATTATGTTATTGGGTGTGAAAAGATGGGTTGCTGTTAGTTCTCTGGTTATTTTGATACTAGCCATATTTAGTTATATTGTTGTATTATTGGTTCCTGTTATAACGGCAGAAATAAAATCTTTTTCAGAAAATTATTCCAGATATGAAACACTTATTAGGGAACAATGTAATGTTATTTCTAAAAAAATTCCATTGTTAAAAAAATATACCGGTACTATCACCACTATGCCGGAAAATTCTGAAAACGGGTTTATGAATTTAATTGCAAATAAACTGGAATCAATAGCAGGACATATAACATCTGTAGTATCTATAATACCATTTATGGCTTTAATTCCTATAATAACTTTTTTT
>ONUQ01000054.1 GCA_900321055.1 uncultured Elusimicrobia bacterium | reverse complement strand
CTAAACTTTCTGCCATTTCCTTTGTGGTTATTTTAGGATTGTTCTTTATAAGTTCTATAATCTTCTCCCTACTTTTCTCCCTACTTTTCTCCCTACTTTCTGTAATAGTTTCATTTTCTTCAAATCCTTTACTAAAGTAAAATGTTACCTGCATAAAGTGTTCCATAAAATTGAATATGGATGTATCGTTTGTTCTTAATATTCTTGTCATACCCGAACCGAGCTGTTCAACAAGTTCCAAATCTCTAAATACTCTCATTAATTCCCTGTTTCTCGGTTTACTTACACAGTTAAAAAACTCTTCTTTACTTAAACCGTCTATAAGTCCGCCATAAGATGTTATTACAAACCTATCTGAAAATATTTCAAACAACGAGGGAACTTCACTTGAATAATCGTTATGAACCATTGCATTAATTATTGCTTCCCTTAAAGCTATCCTGTCAACAAGGTTCTTTTCAAGTCTGTTTCTGCTTGTTATTTTTGTTCTTGTAATATTTTCTATATCAAACTTATCCAAGACGGCATTAGTTGCCTTTATTAAAGAACAATATCCGTATTCCTGGTTTTCTATTAAGTCATATTTATCTTTACCGAGATATTTGGTTACTTTTATTGATACGGAATTTGTGTCTGAAAGAAGATATGCCGTATAGTTGTATTTACCATCTTCGGTAAGTAAATCAAGATTTTTAGCGAAATTATCGTTTAATGTTTTATGTTGACCTTCGTAATATATTTTCAATTGAGTAAAAGTTAAATCTTGGTGCGGAGAAGGTATTTTACTTAAAGAGTTTCTTGTTCTTTTGGAGTATAAATCGTCTATCATATTTTGTGTCATAGGTTGTGCGGAAGAACCTACTCTTATAAAACATCCTCTTGATGACATTCCCAACTGTTTAATGTAATAAGGTTTCTCCTGTCCGCTTGATACAATGATATGAATAATGCTTTTATCTTCGGATTTCTCCAATACAACATCAAACAATCCTAAACAAGAGGGGCTAATGTTGTCCTTTATCATATTGATTATTTTAAGTTGTGTTTGGTCGGGGTTTAATACTCCTGTTATTTTACCTTCGTTGTTTATCCCTATATAAATATGTCCGCCTTTCTTATAATTAAGGAAAGATACAACTTCCTTTATAAGACTGTCATTAACTATTTCTTTATATTCAACAGTATCACTTTTTTCTATTATAAAATCAGACATATTTTAGTATCCGTATTACTTAATTTTTTAGATTATACAAAATTGTTAAATATTTATCTTATTAACTTGAATTATATTATATGTTAAAATTTTTTTGGGTTGCTTATATTTTTTCTTTTTCATTTGATATGATAGTATTTTATACCTTCCGGTAAAATAATATTCTTATAAGAATGCTTGCAGGATATACACCTGTTTGAACTTTGTTAACAAACTTAAAATATTTATGTAAATTGGTAATAAGGAATATTATTATAGACTGTTTATATAAGTAGATAAAAAAGCAAAAAATGAAATAATATAAAAAATAATAATTTATTTTATAAAGTGAAAAATTAAAACATAAAACCTCTGAAAAAATTATAAAAATATTTTCAGAGGTTTTTATCATAACAAAAAATATTATATGTATTTATAAATTATTTTTGTGTATTATTATCTTTTTTATCTTTAAAAAGTTCTGCTATCCCGCCAAGTGATGCCGTAATACCGGATGTTTCTAACGGTAAAAATATTTTTGAAGCTTTGCCGTCAGCAACTTTTCCCAATGTTTCCATATATTTTATTGCTAACAAATCATTTGTAGGATTTCCCTGATGTATTGCATTATATACGGTATCTATTTCATATTTTTGAGCATCGGCAACTCTTTTTATAGCTTCTGCCTGTCCTTCCGCTTCAAGAATAGATTTTTGTTTTTTAGCTTCTGATTCCAAAATAACCGCCTGCTTTTCACCCTCTGCTTTTAATATTGCAGATTGTCTGAAACCTTCTGCTTCCAAAATATTTGCTCTTTTTTCTCTTTCTGCTTTCATTTGTTTTGACATTGATTCGGTAATATCTCTCGGCGGATCTATTTTTTGTATTTCTACTCTTGTAATTTTTACTCCCCACTTATCTGTTGCTTCGTCCATAACGGTTCTTAATTGTGTATTAATTTTTTCTCTGGATGTTAAAGTTGCATCTAATTCCATATCTCCGATAACATTTCTTAAATTCGTTTGTGCAAGTTTAAGTGCTGCCACTGCAAAATTTGCAACATTGTACACTACTTTTACGGGATCTGTAATTTGAAAATATATAATTGCATCTACAACAACGGTAACATTATCTTTAGTAATAACATTCTGTGGTGCAACATCCATAACCTGTTCTCTCATATCAATTTTTTTCAATGTTTGAAACAAAGGAATAACTATTGTCACACCTGCATTAACTGTTTCCGAATATTTACCTAAAGTTTCAATCAAACCTTTTTCATACTGTTGAACAATTCTTACCGTATTTGCGATAAAAAGAAAAAGAACTACCATTATACCAATCCATAACCCTACCATTTTAAAATTCCTCCATTTATATTTTTTATTTTTTACTACTAACTACTAATTTGGTACCGTCAACAGCCTTTATTCTAACTTCTTTGCCAACCTCAACATTTTCTTCACACACTGCAAGCCAAATTTCTCCGCCAACCTTAATCTTTCCGCCGGAATTCAATTTTATTTCCTCTATAACAATTGCGGGAGCTCCTATTAAAGAATCAACATTGGTTTCTATTTTTTTCTTTGCGAAATATTTTTTAAATAACGGTCTTATAAGCAATACGGAAACTAATGATACACAACTAAAAATAATAAGTTCTGTTTGTATTCCCACACCTAACAATGAAAATATCATCGCAAACATTGCACCCGTAGAAAAACATAAAAAGAAAAATATTCCGGTAGTAGCAATCTCTAATCCCAAACATACTAAAAAGACAACCATCCAAATATGCCAAGACATTTTCTTACTCCTTGAAAAATTGATAAACAATCATTGAAAGATTATACGAATTGAAGATCAAAAATTTGTGTTATGTCTTAAAATTTGATTTACAAATTTTATAATCATTTTATTTCTGTTTTTCTATATTTATTCAAATTTTCTATTTTATATACTTTATTCTTTTAATTGGCCAATAATTTACAAGTGCCTGACCTTTTAAATATTTATCGGGAAGAGGTCCCCAAAATCTTGCATCAAAGGAAGCATCTCTATTATCACCTAAAACCATATTATACCCTTTTGGAACTATAACCGGTCCGAAATTATCTCTTACAAAAGCGGTAGGAAGTGTAGCAAACCGTCCTTCTTCCCATGCTTTCTGATACTCTTCTTGTGTTTTAAACAAGTTAAAATTTGTATATATATTGGAATCTTCATAATGTACATAATCTTCTTTTTGTTCAACATCATTTACAAAAAGTTTTTTATTTTTTATCTCCACTTTATCACCCGCAAGAGCGACACATCTTTTAATATAATCTTTTTTAAGACCTTGTTCTCTTTCAACAATGCTTAGTGCAGATGGGGGACATTGAAATATAACTATATCACCGACTTTTACATCTTTTATAGGCAATATTCTTTTTCCGTCCGAAAAAGGAACTCTGAGTCCGTAAATGAATTTCATGGCAAACAAATGGTCTCCTTCCAACAATGTCATTCTCATACTTCCCGTGGGAATCTTAAATGCCTGTATAATAAAATACATTATTATTGAAGCTATTATGAGAGCTTGCCATAAAGTATCAACCCAAGAATAAACATCCGTAAAAGCTTTGTTAGGTTTCTGACCTTTAAAAAATTTGTTTTTTGCTAATTGCATAATACCTGCAATTACTAAAAAAATACATCCTGCAATAAATAATTTTATTTCCATTTTATAATCCTAATTATAATAAAACTTAATGTTATAATAATACTAAAATATTATTTGTTTGTATACT
>ONUQ01000201.1 GCA_900321055.1 uncultured Elusimicrobia bacterium | reverse complement strand
AAGATTAAAAAGGTTTAGAAGAATATTTACCCGTTATGATAAACTTGATTTGATGTTTTGTAATTTTATTTATTTTGTTTTAATAATAGATATATTAGTGTGAACAGATTGTAATAATACAGTAAACAGTAAGTTTTTTCTCTAAATCTAAATAAATCTAACGGTAGTATTTTAGTTTATTTCAATAAAAATATCAATGAAAAAATAAACAATGTAAAAGTTCAGAAACAAACAAACAATTGCAAAAAATTTATCAATAATAGTATAATATCAGCTGATAGTATGTTGTAAATAATTATAATATAAACTTAAAAGGGGTTTTAAATGAAAAATTTAGTTTTAGTATTTTCTTTGTTATGTATGTCAACTATTTTGTTTTCTTGTTCTTCATCACCGGTGGTTACAAGAGTTGCGGAGAATGAAACAATAGACTTAAGCGGAAACTGGAACGATACGGATTCAAAACTTGTTGCAGATGAAATGGTAGCAGATTCCGTGGCAAGGCCTTGGATGGAAAATTTTATAAAAGGGAAACAAAATAAACCTAAAATCATTGTTGGAACAATATTAAACAAAAGTGATGAGCATATAAATACGGAAACTTTTGTAAAGGATTTGGAAATTGCTTTGTTAAATACGGGAAAAGCGACTTTTGTTGCAGATAAAAATCAAAGAGGGGAATTAAGAAGTGAGAGAATGGATCAGGCTGATTTTTCTAATCCTGCAACCGTAAAAAAGTTCGGTAAGGAAACCGGGGCAGATTTTATGTTGAAAGGACAAATAAATACAATAACGGATTCTGCAAAAAGTACAACTTTGAAATACTATCAGGTAGAACTTGAACTTATTGATATAGAAAATAATGAAAAAGTATGGATAGGACAAAAGAAAATAAAAAAAGTTGTAGGAAAGAAAAAATATAAAGCATAGTTTTGAATAATGCACAGATTAAAATCTAAGTGTTTTATATTATTTTTTATTTTTATAATTTTAACTTCTTGTGCAACAACAAAAGTAGAAGATTTTTATAAAAACTTAGCACAGCTTATAGAAGAACAAGATGTAGGCGGTGCTGTTTCTTTTGCAAGTAATTTCTATGAAAATGCTGATAAATATAATAAACTTCTATATGCTTTAGAACTTGGATTGCTATATCATAAAAACGAAAATTATAGAGATAGTAATAAAATATTTGAAGAAGTTAAATCTATTTATTCTATGAGAGATTATATATCTACAACTTTTTGCAATGATATATTATTTCCGAGTTATTATTTAGGAGAAGGTTTTGAAATAGCATATACAAATTTTTTCTGTTCTTTAAATTATTTAAAGATAAAAAATTTCAAATTAAAAAGAAACGAAGCTGTTGTTGAAGCAAGACAGGTAAACAATTTATTCAATAAAATAAAAACGGATAGTCCGGATAGTATATATAAAGATGATCCTTTTCTAAGGTATTTTATGGGAATTATTTATCAAAATGCCGAATATTATAGTGATGCAATGATATCTTATAAACTGGCTTTAAATGCTTATAACGATTATAATATCTGTAATTTGGATATTCCAAAAGACTTAATAAACAGTTTATATACTCTTTATTGCTATTTTGGTCTTATAAAGGATGCTGATAATTTAAAAAAACAATATTCTTATGCAAAAAAAACAAATATAACAGGAAATTTAATTATTATAAATTATAACGGTATAGCCCCAAAACGAATAGAAAAAACTATTTCTGTTCCTTTTGAGATTGCATGGAATAAATATTACAAAAGAAATAATATGTATAAATACGGAGTTATGAGTGAATTTAGTCTTCATGAAATATCCGTAAATTTTCCGGTATATAAAAATTATAATAATCTTATAAAATCTTTTAAGATTGAAATTACAGATAAAAATGATATATCAAAAAAATATTATTCTAACAGCTTTCTTGTTACTAACTTTGCTACAATTCTAAAAAAACATTTAAAAGAGCCAAATTATAAATCACTGTTTTATTCCAGAATAAATAAATATATTCTTGCTTTAAAAGAAATAGAAATTTTAAGGAAACAATATGAACAAAGAAGATATAATATTTTAAGTAATCAAAGTTTAGATTCTAACAGTAAGAGGAGAGAGATAGATGATTTATATAGAGAAACAATGTTAAATATTAGAGATATTAAAATAAGTTTAAATGTTTTAAATAAATTAAATTTAAAATCGTGGAGAAGTTTGCCGGAAACAATTAATATGGCAAAAATTAATCTTCCCGAAGGAAAATATAATATAATAATACAATATCTTGATGAGTATGGTAATATAGTTGAAACAAAAGAAATAGAAACTAAAATAAAGAATAACAAAAATAAATTTTTGTTAACAAATTCATATATAGGAGAATAGATCTTGAAAAAAATAAATTGTTTGTTAGGTTTAATGTTTTTTATATTTGTATCTTGTGCAGGATTTCAAAATTATTATGCTAAACTTGAGAAATGTATGATTAGTGAAAATTATGATAAAGCACAAAATTTAGTAATAGATTCCAAAGATGCTTACGGTAGTAAAAATAAATTTTTATATTATATTGATTTGGGCTTGTTAAATCATTTATCCGACAATTATAAACAAAGTAATATAAATTTTGAATCGGCAAAAAAAATATATGAACAAAATTACACTAAAAGTATTTCTGCCGGAACATTTTCATTGTTTGCAAACGATAATGTAATTCCATACTACGGTCATTCTTACGAAATGGCTTACATAAATGTTTTTTGTGCTTTAAACTATATTTTACAAGGGCATGATAATGAAGCTGTTGTTGAAGCAAGACAAATAGATAATTTGTTTAAAAAAATAAATGCCGATACTTACGGAAAATCTTTTTATAACGACGATCCTTTTATAAGGTATTTTATGGGACTTGTATATGAAAATGCCGGTTATTACAATGATGCTTTGATATCTTATAAACTTGCTTTAAGAAGTTATGACAAAAGTATATATTTAAAAGAAAAAAATAAAAGTAAAATCAAATGCGGATATAATTTGCCCGTTCCAACGGATTTAATACAAAGTCTTTATGATTTGTACATATATTTAGGGTTTAGCCAAGAAGCAAACAGGCTAAAAGAAAAATTTAATATAACTTTTAGAGAAAAAGAACAAAATCAAGGTGAATTAATAATAATAAACTATAATGGACTTTCACCGAAAAAAGTTGATAATATCATAGAAATGTCTTTTCATAAAGCATGGCCATTTTTTACGGCAACAAAAATTGAAAATAATGAACAGGAACAGGCAGAAAAAGTAGTATCTGTAGTTCGTGCCGGTTTTTCAGATGATTATATAAAAATAGCTTTTCCAAAATATGAAAGATATCAAAATAAAATTTCCTCTTTTATAGTTGAAGAAAAAACTTTTGACGAAAACAATAAAACCTTTAAACAAGATATCGGAAGCAGTTATGTTGCCGGAGATATAGGAACATTGTTAATTAGTGCTTTAGCAAATGAAAATTTAGCAATATATTCTAAAACTATTGCAAGAGCTGTCGGCAGATATGTTTTGTCAAAGGTTGTTGTAGATCAGGTAAAGCAACATGAATCTAAAAAAAATAATACATTAAGTTTGTTAACAAATAGTCTTTTAAATATAGCAAACTCCTTGTTGGAAAAAGCAGATAAAAGATCCTGGAAAACTTTACCGGAAACAATAAATATGAGCAGAATATATTTGTCTGAAGGACATCATGATTTAACAATAAAATATTTAAACTCTTCACAAATGGTCGTTTATGAAGAACATATAAGCATTGATATAGTTAAAAATAAAAAACATTTTGTAATAACAAAATCTTTTAAGAATTAATTGTTAAAAATATAATTGTAAATTTATGAACACGGATATTGTAAAATTAAAAATTAATTATGAAGATGTTTTAATTAGAATGGGAGCAAATAAATATATAACTAAAATTGACAGTGAATTAAAAAATTCAATTTTAGAAATAATAGAATTAGCAAAAAAAATATTGCAACCTAAATATGCAATTTCATTATCACATAAAATAATAAAAGAAAATAAAATTTATTTAGATGAATTTGTCATAAACAGTAAAGATATTTTTAAATTGTTAGAAAATTCTACATCTGTTTGCGGAATTGTTGCCACGGTAGGAATATCTATAGACACAAAAATATCATTGTTGTTAGAGCAAAAAGAAATTTTTCAGGCATTTGTATTGGATTCTGTTGGCTCCGTAGCTGTTGAAGAGCTTATAACTAATATTTGTAATGATGTTAAGGAAAAATACGGACATATCACAACCAGATTTTCTCCGGGATATGGGGATTGGACTTTAATAAATCAATATGATTTATTACAATGGGTAGGAGCAGAAAAAATAGGGGTGAGTTTATCCTCTACTTTTCAAATGATGCCAAGAAAATCTGTTTCTGCAATAGTCGGTTACAATACATAATAAATCATTTTGGAATATATAACAAATTAATCAAATTTTATGAGTAGATTTAGGTTAGAATAAATTTGTTTACTGAATTTTTGTCTGAGATTTTTTT
>ONUQ01000062.1 GCA_900321055.1 uncultured Elusimicrobia bacterium | reverse complement strand
TACATCTTTTTACATTATGAATTTAAATTTCTTTTATCAATAACTCTCTTAGATTTACCTTCTGTTCTTTCCAAAGTTTTTGGTTCAACAAGTTTTACATTTACTCCAAGTCCTACCGTTGAATCTATTGCTCTTTTTATTTTCGTTTTTAAATTTTCTAAAGCTATTAATTCATCCGTAAATAATTTTTCATCAACTTCTACAAGTACTTCCAATGTATCTAAAGCACTGGGGGTTCTGTCTACAACCAACTGATAATTTGGCAAAGTTCCGTCTATTTGTAATAATGCAAATTCTACTTGTGTGGGGAATATATTTATACCTCTAACAATTATCATATCATCGGTTCTTCCTTTAATTTTACTAATTCTTGGGGCTGTTCTTCCGCATTTACAAGGTTCATAAGTTATAGAAACGATATCTCTTGTTCTATATCTTATTAATGGTATAGCTTGTTTTGTCAGTGATGTTATAACGAGTTCTCCCGATTGTCCTTCAGGTAAAATTTCTCCTGTCTTAGGGTCAATTATTTCCGGATAAAAGAAATCAGACCAAATATGAAGACCTTCTCTATAGGTACATTCTTGAGCTACTCCGGGGCCCATTATTTCAGAAAGACCATAAATATCGGTTGCCGTCAAACCTAATGTAGAATCTATTTTATCTCTCATAGCGGTTGTCCATGGTTCTGAACCGAATATCCCGACTTCCCAACTACATGTTTTAGTATCTATGCCTAAAGATTTCATTTCTTCCGCAAGATAAAGGATATAACTTGGTGTACAGGCAATAATTCTTGGTTTAAAATCTTGCATTAACTTTATTTGTCTTTTTGTTTGACCTGTTGCCGTAGGAATAATAGTTGCACCTAATCTCAATGCACCGTAATGTATCCCAAGTCCGCCCGTAAACAGTCCGTATCCGTAAGAGATTTGTATTCTATCACCTTTGTTTCCGCCTGCACAAGCAATAGATCTTGCTGCAACATTTGCCCATAAGTTCAAATCTCTTTTAGTATAACCTACAACCGTAGGATTACCTGTCGTTCCGCTGGAAACATGAATTTCTGCAACATTTTTTATATCTGTTGAAAATAAACCAAAAGGATAGGAATCTCTTAAATCTTCTTTAGGGGTAAAAGGAAGTTTTGTTATATCATCTATACTTTTAATATCCGTAGGAATTATTCCCGCTTTGTCTAATTTTTGTTTATATGCAGGAGAATTATCATAAACATATTTTACTAATTTTACTAATCTTTCCGACTGAATATTTTTTAAATCCTCTTTGTTTGCACACTCTATTTTTTCATTGTAAATCATTTTTTACTCCAAAACAATATTTTAACCGTCAATTTTTTCAAATTTCAAAGTATACAATTTTTATAAATAACTCCAAATTGACGAATATTTACATAAAAATTTATTGCATTTTTAATATTTAAAGATGTATGAAATATATAGAAAAAAAATATATTTGGCTTAAATTTATTTTTTAGGTCTGCAAATTCCTCTTTGAGATTTTGATATAAAATCAAGCATCTCCTGAATATAAGGGGAAAAACCTAATTCTTCTTTAATTTTTTCAACTGCATCATTCAATATTAAATTAGACATAAACAAAATTTTATAAACATGTTTTATATTTTCTATTTCTTTAATAGGAACTCTGTTTCTTTTAAGTCCTATTAAATTTAAACCAAATAAACTTGCTCTATCACCTTGTGCCTGCATATAAGGAATAATATCCATACTTACCATTGAACCCGCACCAATCATTACATTTTTACCGATTTTTGTAAATTGATGCATACCGACAAAACCACCTATAACTACATTATTTCCAACTTCTACATGACCTGCAATAGCAGCACAATTTGCGGCAATTACATTATTTCCGATTATACAATCATGAGCAACATGAGAACATGCCATAAAAAGGCAATTATTTCCAACTATGGTTTTTCCGCTTGCATGTGTTCCTCTGTTTATTGTTACAAATTCTCTTATTACCGTTCCGTCTCCAATGATAGCTACAGTTTTTTCTCCTGCATATTTTAAATCTTGAGGTACTAACCCTACTGATGCATGCGGAAATATTTTACAATTTTTACCTATCTGTGCAGATTCTATCGTAGTATGGGCACCAATTATTGTTCCGTCTCCGATACTAACTCCTTCTCCTATAACTGCATAAGGACCGATTTGAACATCTTGTCCTATTATTGTTGATTTATCAACTATAGCTGTATTATGTATCATTTTATTTCTCCCTATCTACTATAATAAACATAAATTCAGCTTCTGTTGTAAGTTTACCGTCAACATAAGCTTCACCTTTAACTTTACCTTTTCTGCCACTATCTCTTATTACTTCAACTTTTAATTCTAAAACATCTCCGGGAATAACCGTTTTCCTAAATTTAACTTTATCTATTCCCATAAAATAAGCTAAACAATTTTTAAATGACGGTCTTGATAAAAACATAACACATGATGTTTGTGCCATTGCCTCTACAATTAGCACCCCGGGCATTATCGGTTGCCCCGGAAAATGACCTTGAAAGAAAGGTTCGTTTCCGCTAACACATTTATATCCTATTGCTTTTTTTGAGCCGTCACCAAACAATTTAACTCTATCAACCATAAGAATCGGGTATCTGTGCGGAATAATTTTTTGAATTTCTATACTGTTAAATATCCGTACGGAATTTTCATCAAAAACTTGTTCTTCTTGTTTAGCTATATCCACTTTTACATCTCCTTTTTCTATAGTTGCTTTTGAGACAAAATGTCTGACAAACCCAATATTTCTTTCATGTCCCGGTTTTTGAGCAACTATTTTTGCTTTTATTTGTCTTCCTGCAAGAGATATATCTCCAATTATATCCAATATTTTATGTCTGACAAACTCATCCTGAAATCTTAAAGGTTCTTTATTATGTATTCCGTTAGGACCTATAACTATTGAATTATCCAGACTACCTCCTTTTATAAGTCCGTTTGCTCTTAATGCCTCAACTTCATAATCAAAACAAAATGTTCTGGCAGGGGCAATTTCTTTTATAAAAACATCTTTATTTATTTCAAAACATGCATGTTGGTGAGATAAAAAAGGATGGTCATATCCGATAGTACAATCTATTTCAAATTTATCACTCGGATATGCAGTGATTTTTGTATTTCCGGACACAAATGTTACCGGTTCTTTTATAACATAAAATTCTTTTTCCTCATCAAGTTCTTCTATTCCGACTTCAATAATTTTTTCTGCAAGTATTTTTGCACTGCCATCCGTTATAGGCGGTTCATTATTGTTTATTTCTATAATTAAGTTATCTATCTCCAATGCATAACTAACGGCTAAAATATGTTCTATTGTATGTATTTTTATATTACCGGACTGCAATGTCGTTCCTCTAACGGCAACTTCGGTTGATAAATTATTCCAATCTGCTTTTATGTCCGGCTTATCAGGTAAATCAACCCTAATAAAATGTATTCCTGAATTCTTTACTGCAGGTTTAAATACAAGTTTACTTTTATTTCCGGTATGTAATCCGATTCCTTCTATTGTAAATTCTTTTTTTATAGTTGTTTGTTTTGTCATAAACACTTCCTTATATATCTAATTTTTTTACTATTTTTTTTAATTGTATATACATTTCAGGTAATTTTTTTATAATTGCAAGAGACTTCAAATGCTCTTTATGCGATTGCAACGGATAACCAGAAAGAACTTGATTATCACTTAAATTATGCATTATACCACTCTTTGCACCAACCATTATATTGTTTCCGATAGTAATATGTCCGACTATTCCTACTTGTCCGCCAAGAGTTACCTTATCTCCGATTTTTGTTGACCCGGCAATACCGACTTGAGCAACAATAATAGAATTTTTTCCTATATGAACATTGTGTGCTATCATTACAAGATTATCTATTTTTGTATTATCACCAATATAAGTTTTTGTATTTGGTAAAGTTGCTCTATCTACTGTTGTATTTGCCCCGATTTCAACATTATTCCCGATTTCTACATATCCTAATTGAGGTTTTTTCAATATTATATCTCCCATAGGAACAAAACCAAATCCTTCTCCGCCAATAACTGCACCTGGATTTATTATACAACCATCACCTATTTTTGAATCTTCCCTTATGGTAACATTCGGATATATTATACAATTTTTACCGATACTAACATTTTGTCCTATATAAACATTTGCTAATATTTTTGTATTATCACCTATTTTTGAACCTTCTTCTATAACTGCATTATGCTCGACAGAAATATTTTTACCTAACTCCACATTTTCTTCTATCGTTGCTCTTGGACTAACACCCGGTTTAATTTTTGAAAGTTTTTCTTTATAAATCAAATCAAGAAACTGACCACAAGCAAGTTGAGGATCACTAACAATTATAAAGTTTTTATCTTTATATTCACCAATATCAATTTTATCTGAAACTAAAACCGCTACTGCCTTGGTATCTTTTAAGAAATGTAAATATTTATCATTTCCTAAGAAGGTTATTTCATCTTCTTTAGCTGATTCCAAAGTATTTATTCCGTTAACAAGAAAACTGTCAGTACATCCTTTTTGCAACAACAACTTGCCATTAACCATATCAGCAATTTTTTTTAAAGTTAATTTCATTTTGTACCTCTTTACTCCCTAGAAAACATTTCCTATTGTAAAATAAAATTGTTGTAAATCTTCTCCCTTTCTATGATTTAAACCATACCCCCAATCAAGTCTTAAGGGGAAAACAGGAGTTGCAAATCTTATACCAAAACCTACACCGGATTTTAAGTAATATCTGTTGTCATATTGATTATCTGTTCCAAAACAGAAATAAATACTATCCATACCTGACCAGGTTCCACCTATATCATAGAAAAAAGCACCCTGTAAAATTGTTCTTTTATTTTCCTGTACAATAGGAAATTTATATTCAACATTTAAAACTGTCATTACATTTCCTCCAAAGTAAGGACCTATTTCTGTTCTATATTTATATCCTCTTACAGTATCTGCTCCGCCAACATAATACTTCTCATACAAAGGAACATCTTTGGAAGAACCGTAGCTTTCTATCCACCCGGCATTTATATTAATAGATAAAACGAATTTCCAAAAAGTGGGGATATACCAAGTTGCTCTAACAGAATTTCTAACATAACTTACATTTCCACCGAAAGGTCCACCGGCCAAATTTATACCATAAGAATATCTTGCACCTCTTGATGGATCAAAAATATAATCTCTTGTATCATAAACTATTTGAGCTTTTACACTGGATGTTCTGTCTTTTGCTAAATCGGGATCAAATAAAATTTGCTGTTCAAGATCATCATCTTTTATATCATAAATTCTAACATGTTCATAAGTATACCCGAATAAGAATGAAAGTTTATCATTTAATCTTGGACTTATTGATACAGATCCTCCGGTTCTACCTTCTCTATAAGCATCAGTTGTATTACGATAATCTCTCAACCTGTCTATCTTAAACAAAGATAAACCTAATCCCATTCGTTTGTTTAAAAACCAAGGTTCTGTCCAGTCTATTTGATAATTTCTCCTTCTGGCACCAAACTCCCATAACAAGTTCAATTTCTGAGCTTTACCAAATAAATTCATATGTTGTAATTGTACAGAACCTACAAATTTATCAACAGAAGAATATCCCGCACCGGCTGTTATCATTCCGGGTTTACCTTCTTTAATAATAAATGCTAAATCCATAACATCAGGTTGACCGGTCGGAACAATGTTAGGTTCCGCACCATCAATAAAACCTAAATTATAAATTTTCTCCATACTTCGTCTTACTTTTCTGGAAGAAAAAACATCCCCGTGTTTAAGTAAAATTTCTCTTCTTATTGTATTATCTCTGGTTTTTGTTAATCCGTCTATATAAATATCACCTACATAAACTATATTATTTTCTTGAATATTAAAAGAAACATCTACAACATTTTCTATGACTTTTTCTTTTTGAATTTTTGCAAGTTTGTTTGCTAATTTTTTCTTCCTGTTTTCTAATTTTCTTATCTGTTTTTTTGTAAGATTATTCTCTTCTTTATCTATTTCCAGTTTTATATTTATATCATTTATTTCCTGCTGTACTTCATCTTCTTTAGCTTTTTGTTTAGCTACTTTCTGTTCCTGTTTTTTTATTCTTTTCTTTTCTTTTGCTACAATTTTTCTTTGTTTTTTTTGTTCTTTGGATAATTCTTTTTCCCGTTTAGCTTTATTCTTTTCCAGTTTCTTTATCTGTTCATCCGTAAGAATATAATCTGTTTTATTTTCAACACTATCTTGTATTTCTCTTATACTGTTTTTAATATCCTGTTCTTTATTTTGTTTTTCTCTAACTTTTTCACCTATCTTATTTAATTTATCATCTATTTTCTCTAATTTTTTTTCTAATTTACTCTTATTCTTTTCCAGTTTCTTTATTTGTCTGTCCGATAAATAGTCTTTTTCTTCCAGGTTTTTGTTAATAATATCCATGCTATCCAATATATTTTGTTTTGCATCATTTTTAATCAATACTTCTTTTTCCATATCTATTATTTCAGATTTAATATATACCAGCTTATTTTTTAATTTATTTATATCTTCATCCGATAAAGTTGCATTGATTTTACTATCCAGTTGCTTATTAATATCTTCTATATCTTTTTCCAAAAGAGCTTCTTTATCACTTTTTTGAACACTTAATTCTACCTTTTTTATAGTTGTTTCATTACTTTTTAAAAAATTAGGAACAATAGAAGAGTGTAAATATCCTCTATTTGAATAGTCGTCATAAACTTTATTTAGTAATTCAAGAACTTTATCTTGATTAAATATTTCATCTTTCTTAATTGAAGAATGTTTTAATAACCTTGGGGACGATATAACGGTATTTCCTTCAAAATAAATTTTGCCGATTTTATATCTTGCACCTTCATTAACTTTTAAAGTTATAAACATTTTTGTTCTTTCTTCATTATAAGTAATTTCCGGTTCATCTACGGTACAATCCATAAAACCGTTATTTCTATAAAACTTAACAATAGCAGCTATATCCGCTTTTAAAGTTTCTTCTTTAAAAACTTTCTTTTTTTTAGTCTTTGCTAATTTCTTTATTTTTTTATTCTTAAAACTTTTTACACCATCAACATACAAATCACCTATTAACATTTTATTATTTTCGGTTAAAAGAAATGTTATGGTCATTATATTAGTATCGTGATCTATTGTGGGATAAACCTCCATTTGACAATCAGCATATCCTTTATCTTTATACAATGTAAGAATTTTTCTTTTAGCTTCTTCTAAATCTATAAAGTTATAGAAATTTTTTTCTTTAACAGGAATCTCACCCTTCAATTTTCCGGAAGAAAATTGCTTATTTCCTTTAAACACTATATTTCTTATATAAGGCTTTTCCAATACCGTAAATTTAACTGTTTTGGCATCTTTATCAACTGACAATTCTGCATTATCAAAATATCCCAATCCCAAAATCGTTCTCAAATCTTCTCTTGCTATTGTAGCAGCATAAACTTTACCTTTTTTCATTTTGATTTCAGAACGGACTGTTTTAAGTTTTACATTTTGAAGTCCATCAAAAATTACTTCTTTTATTCTAAAAATATCATCATCTGCGAATAAACTCGCACATCCTAACAACATAAACATTACAAGAAATATTATTTTTTTCATAATTACCTAAACCTAAAAAATATAAATAATAACTCAACTATTCTATTAAAAATTAATTAAATAAGCAAGCAACCGTATTAAATTTTTAACCATATAATTATCAAATTTTGTTTTTTATTTTATTTTTTTATAAAATAGTTTATTAATTGGAACAAAATTTAATATAATAGATACAATCGTAAAAAAAATATATAAAAGGAGAAAAAATGAAGAAAAAAATTTCAATTATGTTTATCTTGGCTGTTGTTTGTTGTATTCAATTATTATTATCGGATATTGTGGTAGCATCCCATTACCAAATTGACGGTTCTTCTGAAGTAAAAAATCAAGTTTATAAAGATTATACAGATAAAGACGGCGGAGTTTTTTATGTTACTGATACCGGGGTTCTAAAAGTTTCTTCATCAACATTAAAAAATAACATATCACAAGGAAAAGGAGGAGCGATATATAATAAAGGCATTATATCTATGGAAGATGTAGACTTTAGCTCCAATAGTACAACCGGATATGGAGGAGCAATTTACAATGGTACTAAATCTACATTGATAATATTTGGTGATAAAGTATCATTTAGTTCCAATACATCAGAAAATGCAGGTGGAGCAATATCTAATAATGCTATGGTTTTAACGGAAATCTCTGGTTCCAGTGTAATATTTAATTCAAATCAGTCACTAAACGGCGGTGCAATTTATAATGATAACAGATCCTCCACAACAATATCAGGAGAGAATATATTTTTTAGTTCAAATAGTGCGACTGCATCTGGAGGAGCAATTTATAACATCAATAGTTCATCAATTACAATAACAGGAGAAAATATATCCTTTAGTTCTAATAGTGCATTGATGTTTGGAGGAGTAATTTATAATTATGAAGGTTCCACTATAACAGTAAACGGGCAAAATATAAAATTTAACAACAATATGTCAAATCTTATTGGCGGTGCAATTTACAATGATAACAGATCATCAATGACAATAAAAGCAGACAATATATCCTTTAGTTCCAATAGTGCATTGATGAATGGAGGAGTAATTTATAATGATAACGACTCCTCAATGGCAATAATAGGAGACAATATACAATTTAAGTTCAATGAAACGATAGGCGATAAAGGAGGGGTAATTTTTAATAATAGTTCCTCTATGACAATAATTGGAGAAAATATAGAATTTAATTCCAACAAAGCAACAACAAATAACGGTGGAGCAATTTATAATAATGTTTCCTCTATGACAATAATAGGGGATAATATAGAATTTAACTTCAACAAAGCAACAGAAGGAGAAGTGAGTGCCGGAGCAATTTATAATGACAATGGTTCCATAATAACGGTAAGTGGTCAAAATATAGAATTTAGTTCCAATGTTGCAAATGGCGGTGGTGCAATTCATAATAATAATATATCCATATTTACAATAAACGGATTAAATGTAGAATTTAACAATAATATAGCAACAAGCAGTGGCGGAGCAATTTATAATGAAAACAGCACACTCAATTTAGTATCAAAAGGAACTATAGTATTTACGGGAAATAAAGCAAACGGAATATCAAATGCAATACATGATAATGGCGGAACAATAAATTTGTTTGCAAATAAGGATGCTCTAATAATATTTAACGATAGAATAACATCTGAAGATGATTCAAGTGTATTAAACATCAACAAATCAACAACAACCGTAAAAGCAACAGGAAAAATAGTATTAAATGAAAATATGAAAGGATATAGAGGTAAAGTAAATTTATATGACGGAACAGTTCAAATAGGTAAAAATGGAACATGGTTTGGCGGAAAAACCTATGTGGATAATGCAACGATAGATATTGCAAGTACAATCACACAAGAACATAATTTTAATGAGCTAACTGTAAACAAAAAATTAAATTTACTTTTATCTGCAGACCTGGAAAACAAAAAAATGAACACAATAACAGCAGATAGTTACAGCGGTAACGGGAAAATAAATGTGAAATCAATAAATATATTTAATGATAGAGAAGAAAAACTAACAGAAATATTATTTACAAGTTCAACAGTGTTAAAAGAGAACATAACGGCAACCAAAATAGCAACATCAGGATTATATAAGTATGGAATCAATTATAACAATTCAACAGGAAATATATCTTTTGACAGATTAGGATTAAATCCGGTATTATCAGAAAGCCAAGTAGCAAGTGCAGTCGGAGGAACAATTACTCAAACGACAATACTAAATAATGTTTTTGCGGGTATGGATAGTATAATTCAAAATAGAGCAGAAAATTACTCACTT
>ONUQ01000032.1 GCA_900321055.1 uncultured Elusimicrobia bacterium | reverse complement strand
AATTATATAGCAACAGATAACAGACCGTATAATGAGTATTTCTTGCTGGCAGATTTGAGTTTTCAAAACAATAAGAAAATTGAAAAATAATATAACAAATGATTTCGGTACGGAATCTGCTGTTTCTGCTTGACAATTAATGTTTATAAAGATAGAATAATTTGAGATATAAACGATTTAGGGGAGGGGAATATGTTAGATAAAAAAGTAGCAGACCTTATTAATGAACAGGTTAATAAAGAGTTTTATTCGGCATACTTATATCTTTCTTTTGCCGATTATTACGAAGATGAAGGATTGGACGGTTTTGCGAATTGGTACATTATTCAAGCTCAGGAAGAGATGGAGCATGCAATGATGATGAGAAGATATTTGCTTGATAACGGAATATCTGTTAAACTTGATACAATAGAAAAACCTAACAAAGTATTTGCAAATATTAAAGAACCGTTGGAAGCAGGTTTGGAACATGAACAGTATGTTACATCTTTAATTAACAAGATCTACTCTGCTGCCTTTAAACTTAAAGATTTTAAAACAATGCAATTTCTTGACTGGTTTATAAAGGAACAAACCGAAGAAGAAAAAAATGCAGGTGATTTGGTAAAGAAAATGAAAATGTTTGCCGTTGATGCAAAAACATTGTACATGTTGAATTCAGAACTTGCCGAAAGAAAATATAATCCGTCAACAACAGGACCAAGTAAATAATATTAATAAAAAATATAGAATCTGCATACAACAAAAATTGTGTGCAGGTTTTTATTTTTAGATGCAAGTTATATATAAAATATATTTAAAAAAAATGAAATATTTACAATTTTTTTTGTTTTATGTACCGCAAATAATAAAAATAATCTGTAGTTTATATACATATCATTGAAAAAATGTAATATATTTGATAAAATTCAATAGCTTAGTTAATATAAGCTACAATACACACACAAGTGAATTAATCAAAAGTCCCTATATAAAGGGTTTGAGGTTTGAAACTTGTGGAGGTCATCTTAAAAAGATGAAAAAAACTAAAGGAGAGATGCAAAAATGGCAAATGTAACAATGAAGTCGTTGTTGGAATCCGGTGTTCATTTTGGACATCAGACAAGAAGATGGAATCCGAAAATGGGAAAATTCATTTTTGGTAGCAGAAACAAAATTCACATTATAGACCTTCAAAAAACTTTAAAAGAGTTTAAAAAAGTTTATAAAGTAGTTAGAGATTTTGCTGCAGAAGGAAAAGATTTCCTTTTTGTAGGAACAAAAAAACAAGCTCAGGGACCGATTAAAGAGGAAGCATTAAGATGCGGTTCATATTTCGTATGTGAAAGATGGTTGGGCGGAACACTCACAAATTTTGAAACATTAAAAAAGTCCATAGCAAGACTTAAAGAACTTGAAGCTATGAAAGAAAACGGAATATTTCAAGTTCTTTCAAAAAAAGAACAATCTCAAAAAGAAAAAGAAAGAATTAAGTTGGAAAAATCTCTTGAAGGATTGAAAAACATGAACAAACTTCCTGAAGTTATGTTCATTATAGATCCCGTTGAAGAAGCAACCGCTTTGGCAGAAGCAAGAAAATTAAATATTCCCGTAGTAGCAGTATGTGATACAAACTGCGATCCTGACTTAATAGATTATCCTATACCGGGAAACGATGATGCCATAAGAGCAGTAAAATTGTTCTGTTCTGTTATAGCGGATGCGATTCTTGAAGGAAAGGGAATTGAAAATAAACAGGAAGATGGTGCAATAGAAGCCGGGGCAGAAGTTAAAGAAGTAGCAGAAGCAACCGAAGAAGTTGTAGAAAATAAGGAAGTTACGGAAGAAAAAGAAGTTGTAGAAGAAAAAGAAGAAGTTAAGGGAGAGTAATTATGTCAGCCATTGAACTTATAACAAAACTTAGAGAAATGACAGGTGCAGGAATAAAAGATTGTAATAATGCTTTAAAAGAAGCTAATAATAATATAGAAACGGCAGTAAAAATCTTAAGAGAAAAGGGTATTGCTTCAGCCGTTAAAAGAGCAGACAGAGTAGCTAAACAAGGTGTTGTTGTTGCACAACTTTCTGAAGATAAAAAACAAGGTGTTTTAGTGGAGCTTGATTGCGAAACCGATTTTGTTGCAAGAACGGATAAATTTAAAGAACTCGCAGACAGTTTAGCATCATTTGTTATGAAATCGGCAACACAGGACAATATATTGGAACAAAAATTTGATGATACCAGAACTGTTCAAGATGTTATAAAAGAAGCTATCGGAACAATTGGTGAAAATATAGTTTTAAAAAGAACCGCAAAATTTACAACAAGCGGTGAAATTGCTTCATATATCCACATGAATAATTCTTTGGGAGTATTGGTAAATTTTGAAGCTCCTGCAGATGTTGTTGCAAGTGAAGCATTTAAAAACCTTGAAAAAGAAATTGCAATGCAAATTGCAGCAGTTAACCCTCTTTATATTACAAGAGATCAGGTTCCTCAGGAAAAATTAGAAGAAGAAAAAGCAATTTATGTTAAACAGCTTCAGGAAGAAGGAAAACCGGCTAACATAATTGAAAAAATTGTTCTCGGTAAATTAAATAAATTCTATTCTCAAATATGTTTGATTGAACAACCGTATATGAGAGAAGAAAAAGATTCAATAAAAACAGTTATTGAAAAAGTCAGTAAAGATATAGTTGTTAAAGAGTTTGCAAGATTTAAAATTGGTGAATAAATAAATGAACAATAAGAGAGTTCTGCTTAAACTTTCAGGAGAAACATTATCCGGCAACGGTAGTTCCGTTTGTTCGCAAAGTGTTCAAATGATAGCAGATGAGATAAAAACTGTTTTATCCGATAAAGTAGAACTCTCTATTGTTGTCGGTGCAGGAAATCTTTGGAGAGGTGCAGGAAAAGAAATAGATAGAGTATCGGCTGATAAGATGGGTATGCTTGCAACAGTGATGAATGCAATAGTAATATCGGAAACTTTAAAGTCAAACGGTATAAAATCGGTTGTTCTTTCTGCAAGCGGAGTAACAAATTTTTGTGAAACATTTTCTCAACAAAAAGCGGAAAATTATTTAAAAGACGGATATGTTGTTGTTTTTGGCGGAGGAACAGGTAATCCTTTCTTTACCACTGATACAACGGCAGCTTTAAGAGCTTCGGAAATAAAAGCGGATATTATTTTAAAAGCTACACAGGTTGACGGTGTTTATACCGCAGATCCTAAAAAAGACAAAACAGCAACGAAATATGATAAAATATCTTATCGGGAAGCAATAAATAAAAATTTAAAAATAATGGATATAAGTGCTTTCTTGTTATGTATGGAAAATAATATAGAAATATATGTTTTTGATTTTCATAAGAAAGGAAATTTAAAGAAAGCATTAGATGGTCAAAATATAGGAACCATCGTATCTAAATAACTAAATAAAGGAGGAGAAAATGTTGCCAAAAGAACTTCTAACATCCGGTGAAGAAGCTATGAAAAAAACTATAGAAAAAGTAAAACATGATTTTTCTACTGTCAGAACCGGTAGAGCAAATGCTGCTCTTTTGGACGGAATAAAAGTTGAAAGTTATGGTTCTTTATTAGCCTTAAATCAAGTTGCAGGAGTAAGTGTCCCTGATGGAAGAACACTGGAAATAAGACCTTGGGATATGTCTCAACTTAATGCAATAGAAAAAGCCATATTAAAATCAGATTTAGGGCTTACACCCGTAAATGACGGGAAACTTATAAGAATATCCATTCCCGCACTTACAGAGGAAAGAAGAAGAGAAATTATTAAAGTTGTAAATAAAATGTCTGAAGATTATAGAGTTGCGATTAGAAATGAAAGAAGGCGAATAGTTGATGAAATAAAAAAATTAGAAAAAGAGAAGGCTATTACCGAAGACGACAAAATGAAGTATGAAGCAGATGTTCAAAAACTAACGGATAACTATATTGCCAAAATAGAAGAATTAGTTAAACAAAAAGAAGAAGATTTGCTTAAAATATAAAATATAAGGAAATTTTCTTTAAAGTAAGTTTTAGATGTGAACCGTAAATGCAGTGTTTTGATAGAATAAAAAAAATAATAAAAAATTTAGAAGATTTGTAAACTAAAAATTTATGGAATAAATATAAAACGGAGGAAAGAAAAATGGCTTATGTAATAGACAAAAATGTTTGTGTTGGTTGCGGAGCATGTGCATCTAATTGCCCTGTAGAAGCAATAAAGGCAACAGAAGATAACAAATATGAAATCGGTGATACATGTGTTGAATGCGGAGCATGTGCATCTAATTGCCCTGTAAATGCAATTTCACAAAAGTAGTAAACACAAGTGACTTTAGACAAACAGATAGATTTAACAAAATTACCAAAACATATTGCAATAATTATGGATGGTAATGGAAGATGGGCAAAAAAAAGAAAGTTGCCCAGAACTATCGGACATACAAATGGGGTCAAGACTGTAAAAAGAATTGTTGAACTTGCAAGAAAGTTCAATATACAGGTTTTGACCCTATATGCTTTTTCTACGGAAAATTGGCAAAGACCAAAAGATGAAGTTTCCGCAATAATGACATTACTAAAAGCTTATTTAAAAAGTGAATTATCAAATATGATAAAAAATGAAATTTCGTTTAGGGTTATTGGTGATATTTCAAAAATGTCTACAGCTATTCAGGAAGAATTAAAAACTGCTATTGATAAAACAAAAAATCTTAAAGGTCTTGTATTGAATATTGCACTGAATTACGGTGCAAGACAAGAAATATTGATGGCTTGCAAAAAATTAATAGATGAAGGCATAAAAAATCCTACCGAGCAGGATTTTGCTGACAGTTTGTATACAAAAGGACTTCCCGATCCTGATTTATTAATAAGAACTTCGGGGGAAAATAGAATTTCTAATTTTCTGTTATGGCAAATAGCATATACCGAACTGTATATAACGAATGTTTTATGGCCGGATTTTAAGGAAGAAGATTTTTGTAAAGCAATTATTGATTATCAAAGCAGAGATAGGAGATTTGGAGGAATATAATAATGAATAATTTGGTTATAAGAATTTTAACGGCATTGGTTGGAATTCCGATAGTCATAGCATGTATATATTACGGCGGACTTGCATTCCATATAATGTTTTTTACGGTAGTGTTATTTTCTGTTATGGAATTTTATTCTATATGTAAAAAATATAATCCTATGAATATATTAGGTACCGTTATAGCTATATTATTTTTTATAGTTCTCAGTATCGGCAGTTATGTTCAGGAATTTATAATATTGTCCATATTTGTATTATTCTTTTGTGCAATGTTAAAAAAATCGGTAGAAAATGTTTCCTGTAGATTATCAATTACATGTTTTGGTGCATTTTTTATAACATGGACATTATTTCATATGATTTTAATTAGAAATATTGATAATTACGGAATGCACTATATTATATTTCTGTTTGTTAATATATGGATGTTGGATACCGGAGCATATTTTATAGGTAAAAAATTCGGTAAACATAAACTTGCTTCTATTGTAAGTCCTAAAAAAACCGTAGAAGGTGCAATTGCAGGTGTAGTAACGGCAATAATAGTATCATTAGCTTACAGACATTTGTTTATGCAAGAAGTAATGACAAACTCTGAATCTATAATTTATGCATTAGTTATTTCTTTTGTGGGACAATTTTCAGATCTTGCAGAATCTTTATTTAAAAGAGATTGTAATATTAAAGATTCGGGAAACATTATTCCGGGACATGGAGGAATGTTGGACAGATTTGATTCTTATCTGTTTTGTGCCCCGATATTTTATTACCTGATACAATTTATAAGCAGATAATAACAACAATAATAATATAAAACTAATCTTT
>ONUQ01000043.1 GCA_900321055.1 uncultured Elusimicrobia bacterium | reverse complement strand
GCATAACACTTGCTGTTATTTCTTCCCCTCTTACGGCAGGAAGGCAATGTAAAACCATACATTTTTTATTTGCTTTTGATAATAAATTATCATTAACCTGATATTTTACAAAAGCTTTATGTCTTTCTACAGATTCTTTTTCTTCACCCATAGAAATCCATACATCAGTATAAATAACACCCGTACCTTTAATATCTTCTATATTACTACTTATTTTTATATTTGCTTTCGTTGTTTTGCCAACTTCTAAAGCCTTTTCCAAAAGTTCCTTTTTAGGTGCATACTTATCCGGACCTAACAATAAAAAATTAAGTCCCAAAACAGCCGATACGGCAAGCCATGAATTTGCAACATTATTAGCATCTCCAACAAAAGAAATTTTTAATTTTTTTAGTTCTTTCAAACTTTTTATTTTATACTTTTCTATTATTGTCATTAAATCTGCTAATATCTGTAAAGGATGTTCCAAATCCGTTAATGCATTTATTACCGGTATTGATGAATATTTAGCAAATTCTTCTATAGAACTATGTTTAAATGCCCTTATAACTATAGCATCTAAATATCTTGATAAAACCTTTGCCGTATCATAAACAGATTCCCCTCTGGTTGTTTGTAATTTTGTTAAATCTAAATTTAAAGGAGTTCCGTCTTCCTGACACATTGCAGCTGAAAAAGAAACCATCGTTCTTGTAGAAGGTTTTTCAAATATAAGACCTATTGTTTTTCCTTTTAATTGAAACTTTGATTTTTTTTGTTTTTTTAATTTTAATGCAGACTGAATAATTGTCCAAATTTCTTTAGAAGTTAAATCGTATATTGATAATATATTTTTTACTTTTTTCATAGTACACTCTTACAAGTTTCTTTTAAAATATAAAAACAAGAAGAATATTTCTAATGTCTTCTTGTTTTTATAGTATTATTTTTTATAAAAACTACATTTTTGAATCTACATATATTCCCGGTCCCATTGTTGATGAGATTGAAACACTTTTTATATATTGACCTTTAGCAGCTGAAGGTTTTGCTTTTACAACCGCTCCAACTAAAGCTTTTATATTCTCTACTAATTTTTCTTTTTCAAAAGATGCTTTTCCAACTGAACAATGAATTATACCGAAAGAATCATTTTTATATGCAACTTTACCTTTTTTCAATTCTTGAACGGTTTTTCCGATATCAAAAGTAACCGTTCCGGATTTTGGATTTGGCATCAAACCTTTAGGACCTAATATTTTTGCAACTTTACTTAAATCTTTCATACAGTCCGGGGTTGCAACTAAAACATCAAAATCTAACCACCCCTTTGTAATTTCTTCAACTATATCTGTTGAACCAACTTTATCTGCTCCGGCTTTTTCGGCTTCAATTTGTTTTTCACCTTTAGCAATTACAACAACACTTCTTGTTTTACCAATTCCGTTTGGTAACAAGATTGTACCTCTAACTATTTGATCACTCTGTTTCGGATCTATACCTAAACGAATATGAACTTCTACAGACTCATCAAATTTTGCCTTTGCAGTTTGTTTTACTAAATCTGCTGCTTCTTCTACAGAATAAATTTTGCTTGAATCTACTAACTTTGATACTTCTTTAAATCTTTTTGTCATTTTAATCTCCTGTGGTTCAACCGCTATTAAGCTCCCACTTTTATATTAGAAATTAGAACATATAGATGTACGGATAAGCAATTGCTGTTTCCATCCATCTATATCTCTATTTCTCTTATTTTTGTTTTATTTCAATTCCCATACTTCTTGCAGTACCTTCAACCATCAATTTTGCACCTTCTAAATCAATAGCATTCAAATCAGGCATTTTTTGTTTTGCAATTTCTTCAACTTGAGCTTTTGTTATAGAACCAACTTTTGTTTTATTAGGAACTCCAGAAGCTTTTGCAACTTTTGCTGCCTTTTTTATTAATGCAGGAACAGGTGGCATTTTTGTTATAAAAGTAAAAGACCTATCTTCATAAACAGTAATAACTACAGGTGTAGCCATTCCTTGTTCCATTTTCTTTGTTCTTTCATTAAATTGCTTACAAAAATCCATTATATTTACACCTTGTTGTCCAAGTGCCGGACCAACCGGTGGTGCAGGGTTTGCTGCTCCTGCAGGTATTTGTAACTTAATTTGTGTTTTAACTTTCTTTGGTGGCATTTTAATATCTCCCTTAAACTACAACTACATTTTCTTGAGCATTGAAAATATAATTTTTACTTTATTTTAATCGTGCTGTCGTAACACACAGCCAATTTATTAAAAAATCATCACATCAACATAACTTCCATTCAATGTGAACTACTTACTACACTTTTTCAACCTGTAAAAAATCTAATTCAACGGGTGTCGGTCTACCGAAAATAGTTACCATAACCTTTAATTTTCCTTTTTCTTGGTTTACTTCTTCAACGATACCAATGAAATGTTTGAAAGGACCTTCCGTTATTCTTACATTTTCATTTTTTTCAAAAGATATTGCCGGTCTTGGTTTAGCATCTTTCGGATTTGACATTGCTGTTATAAGATTTTCTACTTCTGTCTCAGCCATAGGTGCAGGTTTTACTCCACCCAAAAATCCCATAACACCGGTGGTATTTCTAACTAACCAATATGTTTCATTGTTTATAACCATCTCAACAAATACATAACCAGGATAAAATTTTTTCTTTTTTATCTTTTTCTTATTATTCTTAACAGAAACAACCTCTTCGGTGGGAATTAAAACTTGAGATATCAAATCCCTCATTCCAAGATTATCAACCGTTTTTTCTATACTATTTTTTACCTTATCTTCATGTCCTGAATATGTATGAACAACATACCATTGTTTAGCCATTTTTTACCTCAAATTTAATATTACACCTAATGTACCGGATAAAATCATATCAACGAAACCAACAAATATAGACATTATTATAACAAAAACAACTACAACAATAGTTGTAGATACAACTTCTTTTCTGCTTAACCATGTAACCTTTGTTAATTCAAAATAAGCATCTTTAAAAAACTGTATTGCTTTACCCATAAACTATCTCACTTTTAAATTATTATCCATCTATATAAACCGGGGGCAGATGGATTTGAACCACCAAAGCTGGTTTTGGAGACCAGAAGTTTACCGTTAGCCTATGCCCCCAGGCTTTTGTAAACTATTTTGTTTCTTTATGCAAAACATGTTTTCCACAAGTTTTACAATATTTTTTTACTTCTAATTTTCCTTCCTGTTTTTTTCCTCTTGCAAAATAGTAATTTCTATTCTTACATTCTGTACAAGCCATTGTTATAATTACTCTGTCACCCATTTTTCTATTTCTCCAATATATTTACTACAATTATTCAACAATCTTAGTAACAACACCGGATCCAACTGTTCTTCCGCCTTCTCTTATTGCAAATCTCAATTGTTCATCCATTGCT
>ONUQ01000005.1 GCA_900321055.1 uncultured Elusimicrobia bacterium | reverse complement strand
TTATTTTTATCTCCGCATCATCGGTTTATATTACTTATTCCTGCTTACAACTCCCAAAATTCTATTATTATTTTTTTGGTTTGTCAAACTCTTACTGAAATAAAATTATATCAATTCAACTTTGCCTGTAGTGTGAGAAAAATGGCACTTTGCAATATACAATTTTTCACTATCAACAGCATCTTTAATTATTGTTGAATTATCAAGCAAATATTTTTCTACCCATAAAGTATGTTTTCTTGCAAACTCATTATTACAATCAAATTTACCTTTACCGTCTATAACCGGATACACACACTTTAATATTGATTGAAAATGTTCGGGCATTTCGGGATATTGTTCGTTTGCATATTTCATAACTCCGCAATCATCGTGACCTAAAAGTATAAGTAGCGGAACATGTAACTTTTTAACCGCATATTCAATACTTTCTTTAACATTAGGACCAACTGCTATCCCTGCAACTCTTACGACAAAAAGTTCTCCTATACCGCAATCAAATATTATTTCCGGTACTACTCTGGAATCGGAACAACTTAACACACAAGCATACGGTTCCTGATACAATGCAAGACTTTGTAATGTTTTTAAACACATATTTTTTGCGGTAGGATTTCCCGATATAAAATTTTTATTTCCTTCTAACAATTTGTTCAACTCTTTTTGTGCAACTTGTGAAATCATAATATTTACCTCTATGTTATATTTATTTGAATGTAAATATTTTACTAAATATAAAAGCAAATTTTTATTTTAACTTTCTATAATAAAATATTACGGATATTATAATCGGTTAAAAAAATTGTTATTGCAAAATATTATCTAAAAGAAAATAATAAGTAATTAAATTAAAGATTATTTTAACCTAAAATTTTTCATATTTATATAATTTCTGATTTTTGAATTTTTTTTATTAATCTTTGAGTAGAGATATGTTTTAATGGTTGGTGTATAAAAAAGCCATCTCTTCTATATTTATCTTCAAAAAGAAGTTTTTTTATGAAGTTTGTTTGGGTATTTGCAATAATGGGTGAAAATCCATTAATTATTTGTTTGTTATGTTGTGAAATCGGTTCAAAAGTTGAACTATAATCTACACCGGTTAATATAGAATTGTGATCTCCGTTAATACCAATATATTGAACCATACTATTTTTGGGAACAAGGATTCTTATATTTTTTCGCATCATAAAATTACACATCTTAAAATCTCCCATTTTTGGTTTGTTTAAATTTGTAAATAACAATGCTATTTTTTTAGACATACACATTCCGGCATGTCCAATATCTAATTTTAATGAGAAACAAGTTCCCTCTTCAATTGTCAGATGCAAGTCTGAATTATAGAATGACATAAAACCGTCCGTATATTTAAAATTGTTTTGTAAAAACTCTAACGAATCCGGCCTTAACAATAAATCACTATCGCAAATAAACATAACATCATTATTTGAATTTATAAAATCTTTCATCATTTCAAAATAATTTTCTTCAACACATGAATTTTTAATATTTCTTTTGATTATTTTTGCATTAATACATTTAAACCGATCTTCAAGAAAATCAATTTGAAATTCAGTTGAACAATCATCATACACACGAACATCGGCATCGTTAATAAACTTACACTCACTTAACGATTTGGCAACAATTTCTATATACTTTGCTCTGTTATATGTAGGAACTGCTATCATTATTTTCATACTATACTCCATAAAAATAAATTTAATAATTAAAGTTTTGTATTTTCATCAATCATATAATGATTCATTATATATTTCTTATATCCAAATACTTTAAGTATATTTCTTGGAATGTTTCTTGAAATTCTCATCACTTTTGGTAGTAAATAAATATTATATTTTAATGCTAAACAAAATAAGTTATACTTTATTTTTATTATTTTATTATCACAATTATTCAAGATACTTTTTAAATTAAAAAATTCGGAATAATCATTTTTTATTAATTGAAAAAGTTCTTTTATTGCCTTTACGGAACATCTGGAAAGATTTCCGCAATTCCAAATATCAAAATATCCAAAAAGTATATCACAAAAAGCTAAATCAATTATTTTTATAATTCTATAATCATCTTTTTGTCTGTTTATAACATCTTTTTTTAATGTTTTTAAATTCTCCAAATCAGATTTGACCATAAGATCTATACTTTTTGACAGCGAAGTAGCATTATCTAATCTGTAGTTGTAACATACTGTGTTATTTGCAGAAATATTATTAATATATAAAGCAAGTAAAGATTCAAAAGGTTTGTCTTCTACTCTACGAACATTATAGAAAGATATATTATTTGATGTAATAAGTTCTCTTTTTATAAGTTTTCCACAAGCACTACAAAGAAAAACCAGCATTTTATAAAAATAAAAAAATCTATTAGTATCAGTTATTTCAATATTTTTTGTTGTGTTAAGGCATTTGGAAACGGAACATTTTTTTCTTTAGTATCATAAAAATCAAGTCGTTCGGCAAAAGCAATATCGGAATTATATTTTATGGCATCTTTATACAATGCTTCACAAAGATTTATATCTATATAATCATCGGAATCAACAAAAAGCACATATTTACCGGATGCAACAGATAATGCTGTATTTCTGGCTCCGGCAAGACCAATATTTTTTTGTGATATTATCTTTATTCTATTATCCTTATTTGCATATTCCTGCAGTATGGATAACGATTTATCGGTAGAACCGTCGTTTACACAAATACATTCAAAATCTTTAAATGTTTGATTTATAATACTATCCAAACATTGTCTTAAATATTTTTCTACATTATATACTGGAACTACTATACTAATTGAAATATTGTTATTCATATTTTATTTATTTTCATTCTTTAAACTTCATTTTTTATACAAAATAAATCTCATTTTAATTTTTTTTACAATATCATATTTTTGTTTATTAGTCAATATTTTTGTTTTTTTAACAATATTAAAAACAATTTTAACTTGATATTATAGTTTCATGAATGCAAATTTTGGTTTTACAATCAATATTTATATCTAATAAAACATAATCATAGGATACAATAATGAATGAAATGCAACAGATATATATAAACATAGGCAAGAGAATACGAAACATAAGGAAATCAAAAAAAATGACACTTGAGGAATTAGCTTTTGAGATAGATATGGATTATTCTTTCATAGCAAGAATTGAAACAGGAAAAGCAACAGCATCTTTAGAAACTTTATATAAAATATCTAAAGGTTTAAAAATAAAATTTTATCAATTGTTTAATGAAATTAATCCTAAAAAAGAAACTTATGTTGAGAAAGAATTTCTGGCACTAACAAAAAAACTTTCGTTTGAAGAAAAAGAAAAAATGCTATCTATTATGAATATTGTATTGGAAAAATAAATTTTTCCTTATAAATCACAATATAATTAAATGTTTCTTAGTTTAGACAGAAATTCAATCTTATTATCACTTAACATCATACTTTCACCGATTAGAGCTCCGTTAAATCCGCTATCTTTCAATATTCTTATATCTTCTGCGGTTTTTATTCCGCTTTCGGAAATTAAAATTTTGTTTGACGGAATCAATTTTCTTAACTTTAAAGATGTATTAATATCAACGGTAAAAGTTTTTAAATCCCTATTATTTATACCTATAATGTCGGCTCCGATGTTTAATGTTTTTTTTATTTCCTCTTCATTATGTGTTTCAACAAGACAACTTAATTTTAAACTTTTTGCTAAATGTAAAAAGTTTTTTAGAGTTGTTTCGTCAAGAATTGCACATATAAGTAAAATTGCATCTGCACCGATAAGTTTTGCCTGATATATTTGATATTCGTCAATAATAAAATCTTTTCTTAAAACAGGAATATTTACGATACTGGAAATATCTTTCAAATATTTATCATTACCTTTAAAAAAGTTTGGTTCCGTAAGGACTGATATTGCAGAAGCACCGGCTGTTTCATATTCTTGTGCTATATCAATATAAGGAAACTTTTCAACTATAACTCCTTTTGAAGGAGATGCTTTTTTTATTTCACATATAAAAGAAAAATCTTTAACTCTTAAAGATTCTTCAAAAAAGAACTTTTCACCTAAAGAAATATTCAAAACTTCCAGTTTTAAACTTTCTATATTTTTTTCTTTTTTCTCTTTTGCTATTCTTTCTTTTTGTTTTATTACTATATCATCAAGTATCATTATATCCTCTTTGTCATTTATTTTTCAGACATTACCGATATTCCGATTTTTCTCTAATCTTCTGTTTTTTATTCCTCATTTGATAATTTAACATACATTTCTAATTGTTTTAGAGCTTTTTTACTATCAATAACTTCTTTTGCAATGTTAATTGCATCGTTCATTGAAATTTCAGGTTTTGCAATATGGATTGCTGCTGCCGAATTTAATATAACCGCATCTGTTTTTGCACCTTTTGCTCCCGATAAAATATCTATTGTAATTTTTGCATTTTCTTGCAGTGTTCCGCCTAATAAATCTTCTTTTTTACATTTTTTCATACCAAAATGTTCCGGTTCAAGTTCGTAAGTTTTATAGTTACCGTTAACAACTTCACATACTTTTGTTACGGAACTTGCAGAAATTTCATCAAGCCCGTCCGTTCCGTATACAACCATAGCACTTTTAACACCTAAATTAGATAACACATGTGCCATCGGTTCAATTAAATCTTTATCATATACACCTAATAACTGCATACTTGCACCTGCAGGGTTTACCAACGGTCCTAAAATATTAAATATCGTTCTTATACCTAACTCTTTTCTTACCGGAGCAACATATTTCATTGCTATATGATAATTTTGTGCAAACAAGAAACAAAAATTTATTTTATCTAAAATTTGTTTACTTTTTTCCGGTGATATTGTTATTTTTGCTCCGAGAGATTCCAAAACATCTGCAGCACCGCATTTACTTGATGCAGCTCTGTTGCCGTGTTTTGCAACAGGTATTCCCGTTGCAGATACAACAAAAGCGGATGTTGTTGAAATATTAAAAGAGTTGGATTTATCTCCTCCGGTTCCCACAATTTCCAGTATATCCATATCATTGAGAAGTTTTACACAATGTTTTCTCATACCTGCTGCCGAACCCGTAATTTCTTCTATCGTTTCTTTTTTTACGGACATAGCAGTTAAAAAAGCCGACATTTGTATTTGGCTTGCCTGACCGCTCATTATTTCATCTATTACAGTTTCTGCCTCGTTGTAAGTTAAGTTTTGTTTTGATACTGCTTTTACTATTGCTTCTTTTATCATCTTTTTCTCCTTAAAACGACTTATAACGACATTAATATTTGCTCTACAACTTTGTATTTGCCTTCCTTATGTACTCTTCGCTCCGCTATACTTCCTATACATTACAGTCGGTAAATACTTCGTTTCACCTCAAATCTTAATGTCTTGGAAAGCTCTTCGCGATTTGTTGTATTTTACTACGAAAACTTTTTAATTTACTAAAAAGTTTTTTATAATAGTATATCCTTGCGGAGTTAAAACCGATTCCGGATGAAACTGAACAC
>ONUQ01000056.1 GCA_900321055.1 uncultured Elusimicrobia bacterium | reverse complement strand
CCACTCAACTTCAGATAAAGGTTTACCAACCTTTTCATTAATATCGGTATTCTCATAGTTTAGAAACAAAATATAATCGTATTTTCTATTTGCAAATAAAACAAATGTGTTTTTTGTCAAGCGGATATCTTCCATTTTTTTCACTACTGCACTTAATATCCAATCAACACTTGCCACTCCAACAAATTCGCCTGCATCATTAAAAAGACCGTTACATATTGTAATCATAAGTTCATTTGGTCTGGTAGCACCAAGAAAACCAAAATACGGTCTGGATATATATATAGAATTTTTTTGTGTTACAAAAGATTTTGTTGCCGTATACCATATTCTGGAAAAGTAATCAAACTCTTCGCTTTCAAGATAAGGGTTAATTATTGCATAATTTCTATCTATATCAAAATCAGTAGCAGCACAAAACCTTTTTTGATCGGGGTTTATAACATAAGGTTCATACCAAAGTCCAATACAAAAAGTGAGATCTTTATCATTTTTTTTGAAAGCTTTAGAAACGGAATCGTTTAATAATTGATGATTTTTATCGCTTGAATTATAAAAAGTCTCACCTAATACAGCAAGATTGTCAGATAAAAACAAAAGTTTATTTATTACATTATCTATACTTGTAGCATAACTTTCCGCAACAGCATCACAAGCTTTATTTGCCATTGCTTTGTTATTATTATAATAAATAAGACAAGCAATAAAAGTACAGGTTGTAGAAAACAAAAAAGAAAGTAAAATAATAAATAATATTTTTGACTTTATTGTTTTAAGAAACATATTTGTACTCTCACTATTCAATTGTTAAAAATTCATCAAAACCCGTAATTTTAAAAACATCCATAACTTCACTACCAACATTAATTAACTTCATCTTACAATTGGTGCTTAGTGATAATTTTTGTGCATTTAAGATAACTCTTAAACCGGCTGATGAAACATATTCAAGTTCTTTAAAATCTAATGTTAATTCTTTAACATCGGACTTAAAAACTACATCTAATACAGACTGAAGTTCCGGAGATGTTATAGTATCTAATCTTCCAACTAAACTGATAATATGTACACCATTTTCTTTTTCTACTTTTTTTATTTCCATAAAGATTTCTCCAACAATTATATTTTATAACATTAACCCTTTTTATATTACAATATTTTTCATAATTTTGCAATTTTTTTTATTATAAAAAATAAAAATCTAACATTTACTTATTTTTTTTTCAAGTTATTATAATATCTTATCAACGAAAAAGTAGAACAATCGTGTTTATTTTCTTTTTCATTTTTCAATTCGGGTAATATTACATTTGCCAATTTTTTACCTAATTGAACTCCCCACTGATCATAACTGTTAACTCTCCAAATTATTCCTTGAACAAATATTTTATGCTCATACATAGCAATTAAAGCACCTAATGTCTTTGGAGTAAGTTCTTTTAACAATATAGTGTTTGTCGGTTTGTTTCCTTCAAAAACTTTATGCGGAGCCAACATTTCTATATCTTCTTTTGATGCACCGTCTTTTACTAATGACTCTATTGCCTGTTCTCTTGTAAGACCAAAAGCCAATGCTTCAGGTTGTGCAAAAAAATTAGACATTAACTTTTCATGATGATCTGAAATTCTTGCAGGCGGATTAACTATACCTATAAAATCCGCAGGTATCATCTTTGTCCCCTGATGTATAAGTTGATAAAAAGAATGTTGACCGTTTGTTCCGGGTTCTCCCCATAAAATCTGACCGGTTTGATAATCAACTTTATTACCTTCTCTATCTATTGTTTTTCCATTACTTTCCATATCCGATTGCTGTAAAAATGCCGTAAATCTATGCAAATATTGGCTGTACGGGAGAACAGTATAACTTTGTGCTTTAAAGAAATTATTATACCATATACCAAGAACTGCCATTATTACAGGTATATTTTTATCTGCAGGAGCCGTTATAAAATGTTGATCCGTTTCATAAGCTCCCTCTAAAAATTCTTGAAATTTATCAAAACCTAAAGCACAAGCTATCGGTAATCCTATTGCTGACCATACCGAATATCTTCCACCGACAAAGTCCCAAAAAGCAAACATATTGTTAGTGTCTATACCAAACTCTGCAACTTTTTCTTTGTTTGTGGACAATGCAACAAAATGATTTTTTATTGCTTTTTCACCAAGTTTTTCTACCAACCATGTTCTTGCGGTATTTGCATTTGTCATAGTTTCCTGAGTCGTAAATGTTTTAGAAGCAACTATAAATAAAGTGGTTTGCGGATCTAATTGTTTTAATACTTCATAAATATCTGCACCGTCAACATTTGATACAAAATATACTTTAGGACCGTTTGCATAATATTTTAATGCCTCGCATACCATTCTTGGACCTAAATCGGAACCGCCAATACCGATATTAACAACTGATTTTATTTGTTTTCCTGTGAACCCCAACCATTTTCCGCTTCTTAACTGTTCCGTAAAATCTTTCATTTTGTTAAGAACAGCTTTAATTTCAGGCATAACATCTTTACCGTCAACGAAAACCGGTTTGTCAGACATATTTCTTAGTGCAGAATGAAGAACTGCTCTTTTTTCCGTCCAGTTAATTTTTTCTCCAGAAAATATTTTTTCCGTCCAAGTTTTTATATCACTTGCTTTAACTAAATCTAAAAGTAAATTTTTCGTTTCATCATCAATAATATTTTTTGAATAATCAAACAATATTCCTAATTTATCAAGATTTATACTATACTTGTTAAATCTATCCTCATCTTTGAACAAATCTCTAAGATGAACTTTAGACATTTTAGTATCATAATGTGCCTGTAAATTTTTCCACTCTTTAGTATGTATTAACTTTTCTTCCATTCTTCTAAAAGCTCCTGATATTAAATTTAATTTTATATTAATTACTATATTGTTATTTGTCTTATAGCGGTTATATATATTACAAAAATATGCCTCTTACAAATATTTAGAACATTAACAACATTAACAACATAAGAACAAATATCGTCGGATAAAAACAATATAAAAAATTTCTTTATAAGTTTTTAGCTAAACCTTCAGTATTTTATCAAAAAAAATCTTTTTATACAACAATAAAACTATTTATTTTCAAGCCAACTTTTTATTACACAATATGTTATTGTAAAAGCATTTGTTGCACCATAAAGTTTTACGGCATAATTTCCTGCTTTTTCATCACGAGAAACTTCATAAGATGTAAAATATTTATAGTCATTCAAAACTACCCCTAAAGTATTGTCATAATCGGTTCTTGCAAAATAATGATATTTCTTTACTTTTGCATAATATAAGTCCTCAGCCTTATTGATTTGCTCTATTATTTGTTCGCTTTCAAAATCTATTTGAGGTTTCACCATAAAAGATATAACTATGCAAGAAACTATAACTAATATACATAAAACCAAAACAGTTTTTATAAATTGCACTATCTTGGTATTTTGTCTGTTTTTTATTTTAACCTTATTCGTTGTTGTGTTTGTCAAATCTTGCCAATTACCATCACCGTATTTAGAAATTACATCTTTTATATTGGCTTTTATTTCTTTTTCTTTTGCTATTTGTTCTTTATCTGCTTGTGCTTTTTTTGTAAAAGAGTTATTTGTTATATTGTTTTCATCTTTATCTTTTGAAAAAACAGAAGAAGTTTCATCATTTTTAGTATTATCATTATTTTGAAAAGTTTTTCTTCTACCGTATTTAACTGCTAAATCTTCTTCGGTCATATAAATTCCCTAATCACCTTTTATCCTTTTTATATTTGCTCCAAGTTTTCTAAACTTTTTTTCTAATGTTTCATATCCTCTGTCAAGGTGATAAATTCTTGAAATTTCAGTTGTGCCGGTAGCACATAATCCTGCTAAAACCAATGCTGCTCCGGCTCTTAAATCAGAAACCATTACAGGGGCACCGGAAAATTCTTTTATACCTTGTATATAAACTTTGTTCCCCTCTATTTTTAAGTTTGCTCCCAACCTTTGTAATTCACAAACATGCAAAAATCTATTTTCAAAAACAGTTTCTTCTACAAT
>ONUQ01000192.1 GCA_900321055.1 uncultured Elusimicrobia bacterium | reverse complement strand
GTTTGCTTATACCTTTATTATATTTTTCCAACAACATTTTTTGCTATACTTAATATTATTTAAAAATCAACAAACTGCTATAATTAAAGATGTATGTATTGATGGATATACAGCTAAAAACAACGAATATATTTTCTAACAAATTCTAAATTTATAAGCTGTTAAAAAACAAAAAAATTTGGTTGTTAATTAAAAATTATCGTTGCTATTTTCTGGCTTCTATACAGTTTTTTTCGTTGTTTGATATAACAGTTAATTATAGCGGTATAAGATGAGCATCCCATCCGCCATCTTTTGCCTCATTATACTTGTATATCGGGGTTTGTTTATCTTTTGTTGTTTCATTATAATTGTATATAGATGTAGCCAGCATATCTCCTGCAAGAATACCTATAACAACTGATAGTGCAGTTCCAACAGGTACTATACCGGCAAGATATTTTCCCAAACCCACTAACATTTCAAACTGTTTAGTAAGCAATACAAAACTAGATAAAGCAGCAATAGCAAGGTTTGCCCCTGTATAAACAGTTTCTTTTTCCGGAAGCATTGGACCTTTTACATTATATACCCCTGCAGCTGAAAAAGCCGTAAGAGATGGCATTTTTATACCGAAAATTCCTTTAAATAACGGATAATTTTTATTTAATGATTTTCTTCCAATAGCAACAAATTTTTTATCATAAAAATTTTCATCTTGAACATACCAGGAATACTCGTCCGTTTTATACTCTTCTGCTCCAACAAAATGAACATGTACGGCTTTTATATTAAAACAATAATTTTTAGTTTTATAGTATTTTATTTTTTTAGAATTTCTTTTTATACCTAACCAATCTTTTGAATTTATATTTGCTAAGCTACTTAAATTAAAATCTGTGATATTTTTTGCAAATCTCGAAGGCATAACTAAAATTGTCATATCATCTTTAGAAAACTGTTGTAATAATAAAAGATAATTGAATGCATATATTTTATCAAGCAACAAATCTTGAAATTTTTGAATTCCTTGTACTGTTTCTCTTAAAAGTTTTACTCCTTTATATCGTGTACTTATACTATTACACTTATAATCACATAATGGTCCGGGAATCATAGAACCACAAACTTTATCTGTGGAAAAACTCGGAACATATAATCTGGGAGTATATTCCAAAAGTTTTTCTGCTTCATATCTCATCCATACAGGAACATGTTTCTTGAACAAAATATCAAAAGTTAAACTTTCCGGGTATCCTGCCGTAGATAAAAGAGTTGCCATTAAATAATTTGTTTGCCCCAACAAATTCAATGTTCTTGCTGATAAATTTGCTATTGATAGTACTGCATTATCAACCGTATTTTGCAATATCATTTTATCTCTTAACACTTTTGCAATATTTAACATCATTGCCCAACTCAATATCAGCACAATTGACATTATAAGCATATATGGTAAAACCTGCCCTTTTCTATTTCGCATATTTAAAAAACTCTCTTGCATCGGGATATGCTTTATTATAAAATTCTTCATCAGGCGATTTTATCATTCTTGCTCTTGCAGATTGTTCTCTGTACGGTAAAAATCTTCCGAAAAGTTTAGGAAATATTATATTCATTCCGTAAGCAATTTTTACATTATGTTTTTTTATTTGTTTATTACTATGGTCAACAATATTGTTACCTAAAATAGTATCATCCCAATGTGTAGTTTTATAATGTATTATGATTGCCGATTTTGCTATATATGCAATAAAAAATTTTGATACAGTATTTTTAGCAACATTTGTAATATCTTTTGTTTTTGATACGACAACTTTTCGTGTAGCATAAAATGCACTATAATTTGCAAACATATCATCTACAACCATAACACATACTTGTATTGCACAAAACATAAATATCGTTATTATTGTAGCAATTATAATTCCTTCAATAAAAGATTGTCCTTTATTGTTAAAATAATTCATTTAAAATCTCAAAAAAATATCCTGACATAAACTCAAACTTATGTTTCCATGCACTTATAAAAAGTTTTATTGCCCCATAACCGGCCATAAGTAAAACCAATGTAAAAAAAACATATTCTACTAAAGCTTGTCCCGTATTATTTTTTGTGCAGTTAAATATTTTCTTCATTGTTCTATAATTTTTGGTGTTACAAAGATTAATACATTTGTTTTATTATTTATAACTCTTGTATTTTTAAATAAAACACCAAGCAGAGGAATATCTGATAATATCGGAACACCTTTTGTTGTTTTATCTTTATAATTTTCTATAAGTCCTGCTATAACTATTGTCTGTTGATTTTTTAAAATCACATAAGATTTTGCCTGTCTTTTAGCTATAATTGGAAATCCTTGTACATCTCTGGTCCAGTCAAGTCTTGAAAGTTCTGTTTCTATAATTAAATCTATTTTATTGTCGGGTAATATTTTCGGCAAAATTTCCGTAATGATTCCATACTCTTTCCACTCAACTTTGCCACCCGTAACTCCTGATACGGCGATAGGAAACTCGCCTCCGACTAAAAATCTTGCTTTTGTCCCGGACTTTGTAATAAGTTTAGGATTTGATAATACTTCTGCCGACCCGCTTTCTTGCAATAATTTTAGTTTTGCACTTAACGGAGTATATCTTACCCAATCCTTAAATTCAACTAATGTAGGATAATTTGTTGTATCTCCGCTGGTAACAAAAAGTTCACCCGTAGATATTTCATCCACCCATTTTATTCCGTACTCTTTTGCTTTATTGTTATTTATTTCCGTAACTTCTATAGATATTTCAACTAACTTTTCCGCAAATAAAGAAGTAAAAGAAAACAATAAAAAAAATATAAAAAAACATTTTTTCTTCATTTATTTTCTTACTCTTTTATAAAATGGCTTTGGAACTGTTTTTATATTTCTTAAATTGTTGTGAACTTTTACTTGTATTGCCGAAGTTTCGTCTGCAGAAAAATCTATTAAAGCCATACCGATAGCTTTTTTTAATGTTGGTGAAAAACTTCCGCTTGTTACATAACCTATTTTTTTGTCATTCATATAGACTTCATCATGACCTCTTGCTATACCATTTTGACAAATAAATGCTACAAGTTTTTTTGACGGATTATCCTTAATTTTTTCTATTGCTTGTTTACCTATAAAATCTTTATTCCAAAATACTGTTTTTATAAAACCTGCATCTATTGGATTAATTTCTTCAGATATTTCATGACCATGTAAAGGCATACAGGCTTCAAGTCTTAATGTGTCTCTACATCCAAGTCCGCAAGGTTTTGCACCGAGCTCTATAAGTTTAGTCCAAACATATTCTGCACAGTTGTTTGATATAAGTATTTCAAAACCATCTTCTCCCGTATAACCGGTTCTTGCTATTTTTGAAAAATTTGCCGATTGACCTTTAAATATTATATCTTTAGCCGTAAAATATTTCATTGAAGCAACTTCACCATCAACTATTTGAGATACTATTTCAACAGCTTTAGGACCTTGAACTGCCATCATTGAAATTTCTTTACTTACATTTTTTATTTCTACATTATCTAATTTATTTTTATTTAACCATTCAAAATCTTTATCTAAATTTCCTGCATTTACAATCATCATATAATAATTTTCAAATTTATAAACTATAATATCGTCTTTTATTCCGCCGTTATCATTTAACAACATTGAATACTTTGCTTTGTATAACGGCAGGTTTGATATATCCGAAATTGTAACATAATCTAAAAATTTTCCTGCATTATTGCCTGAAATAATAAATGTTCCCATGTGTGATGTATCAAATATTCCTACGGAATTTCTTACTGCATTGTGTTCTTCTATAATAGAAGTATATTGAACGGGCATATCCCAACCGCCAAATTCGGTAAATTTTGCACCAATTTC
>ONUQ01000068.1 GCA_900321055.1 uncultured Elusimicrobia bacterium | reverse complement strand
TATTTAATTTTAATTCTTCAATTATGTTCATAATACCACTATTTTAAAAAATTAAATTTTTAAAATAAAGTTAATTTATATCAATGTTATGAGTATGCAATAATTTTAACTTATTTTAATTCCAACAGTATATATACTGCAGTTTTTAACCATCAACAAAACTGTTTCTTATTATCTTTATTTTTATAAAAATATAAATGCTATTCTTTTATTACTTACAGGAAAAACTTTATTGGATTTATTCTTTTCAATAACCTGAAAGGTCTTGCAAATGTAACTTAACAGACAAAGGCAAATATTTTTTATTACATAAAAGATATATTTTTAAATATAAACAAAATAAATTTTTTCTTAACAATAAATTCTCATAAATTTTATATATATTTTCCCGTTATACTGTTTTTGTTTTCGGATATTTGTGTCGGTGTTCCGCAAGCAACAATTTTTCCTCCTGCTTCACCGCCACCCGGTCCCATATCAATTATGTAATCGGCATTTCTTATAACATCCAAATCGTGTTCTATAACTATAACCGTTGCACCGTTATCTATAAGGGATGCAAAAACTTTAAGTAATGTTTGAACATCTAACGGATGTAACCCTATTGTCGGTTCATCAAACACAAAAACAGAATCCGATTGTGTTTTGCCCATCTCACTTGCAAGTTTTAATCTTTGTGCTTCACCACCCGAAAGACCGGGAGTTTCTTCTCCTAATGTAAGATACCCTAACCCTAAATCCTGCAAAATTTTTAACCTTTGATAAACGGTTTTCATATCTTTACAAAACGGAAGAGCTCTGTTTATATCCATATCCATTAGTTGAGGAAGAGATAAACTTTCACCCGATTTGTTTATATGTTTTATGTTATATGCCGTTTTTGCATATCTTGAACCGTGACAATCAGGACAAGTAATATCCACATCCGGCAAAAACTGAACATCAAGGCTTATACTGCCTGTTCCGTCACAAACGGGGCACCGCAAGTTTCCTGTATTATAAGAAAAGTCACCTGCTTTATACCCAGACTTTTTAGCATCTTGTGTTCTTGCATATATTTTCCTGAGTTCGTCATGAACATCGGCATAAGTTGCCACCGTTGAACGAACATTTATACCTATAGGTGTTGCATCTATAAGTTTTATATGTTCTATACCGTCTGCTTGTATAGATAAAATATGTTCAGGAAGTTTTCTGTTTAAAATTTTTGATTCTATTGCCGGAACAAGACTTTCTAACACCATAGTTGTTTTTCCAGAACCTGACACACCCGTAACTACGGTAAGTTTTCCTTTAGGAATATTTACCTCTAAAGGTTTTACGGTATGAATATTTTTCGTGGATAAACAAATTTTTCCTTTAGAAAATATTTTGTCCGTATCCGAACTTTTATTTAAATTTATATTTTTTTCTTGTGAAAGGAACGGTCCTATTAACGATTCTTTTTTCTTTTTTATATCATCAATTGTTCCTTCGGCAATAATTTGTCCGCCGTTAGATCCGGCATAAGGACCGAGTTCAATAAGCCAATCGGCTTCTTTTAAAATTTGCATATCGTGGTCAACTAATATTACAGAATTGCCGTCCGCAACCAAATCGTGCATAACACCTTTTAACCCTACTATATTTGAAGGATGTAAACCTATTGAAGGTTCGTCAAGAACATACAAAACACCGGTCATTCTGTTTCTTACGGCACGGGCAAGTTGCATTCTTTGTCTTTCTCCTGTAGAAAGAGTATATGCTGCTCTATCAAGAGAAAGATAACCTAATCCTAAATCCATTAACCTTTTTGCAACCGTTTGAAATGATTCGCATATACTTTTTGCCATAGGTTTCATTTCCTCAGGTACCCAAAAAGGAACTTTATTTACCCAATTTACAAGGTTTGATAAAGTCATTTTACAAACTTCATCAAGAGTTTTTTCCATAAGTTTAGGTGCTCTGGCAGATTCTGATAACCTTGTTCCGAAACATTGGTCACAAGGTTCTTCCTTTAAAAATTTTTCAACTCTTTTCATACCTTTTTCGTCTTTAACTTTTGCAAGAGCATTCTCCACGGTATAAACGGCATTATAGTA
>ONUQ01000017.1 GCA_900321055.1 uncultured Elusimicrobia bacterium | reverse complement strand
CTTTTGCAATCTTTTTTAACTCGGCAATATTAGGACCTTTTAACATACCGTCTTTTGCTATATCCGTATAAATAATTTCTTTAACTCCCATTTCTTTCAACTTCTCTATTATTTCTTCAACTGTCACCGGAGTAATATCTTTCCATCCTCCGATAGCAATTTTACCTTCGTAAACATCAAGAGCAATTATAATTCTTTCCGGACCATACTTTTCTATTGCCTGCCTGACAATATCAGGATTATAAATAGCTACTGTTCCTAATATTGCATAAGATGCACCTAAAGTAAATATATCGTCTATTCTTTTCATATTTCTTATTCCGCCACCAACTTCAACCGGAATATCAAGACTTAAACAAATATTTCCTATGATTTGATTATTTGATTGATTGCCAGAAAAAGAACCGTCTAAATCCACAACATGCAATCTTTCCGCTCCTTTAGCTTTCCAAAGTTTTGCCATAAAAAGAGGATCTTTAGAATAAATAGTTTCATCAGCTATTTTCCCCTGTTTAAGCATTACACAATTTCCCTGCCTAATATCAACTGCCGGTATTATTATCATTCTTTTATCCTTTACCTTTATATAGAACCTTTTGTTGAAGGTATCTTATTTTTATTTTTTTTATTTATACTTACTGCTATTGCTAAAGCTCTGCCTAACCCTTTAAATATAGATTCTGCTATATGATGATTGTTTCTGCCTTTCATCATTTTTATATGAAGAGTTATTCCCGCATTATTCACAAAAGCAATAAAAAATTCTTGTATTAAATCATAATTAAAGCCTGTTTGTTGAAACTCTATCTTTGCTTCATAACTTAAAAAAGGTCTTCCCGAAATATCTAAAGCAACATAAGCCAATGCCTCATCCATAGGTAACAAAAAGTGCCCATACCTGACAATACCTTTTTTGTCTCCCAATGCTTGTTTAAAAGCCTGACCTAATGTTATTCCCATATCTTCAACCAAATGATGATCATCTATTTCAGTATCACCTTTGGCTTTTATTTTCAAATATACTCCCGCATGTGCAGAAAATAATGTCAACATATGATCCATAAACGGTATTGTTGTGTTAATTTCTGATTTTTTATTTGAATCTAAATTCAATTCAATATTAACATCGGTTTCAAATGTTTTTCTATGTATCTTTGCTTTTCTCATTTTCTTTTCTCTAATTTAAATATTTGGATTTTGTTGATATATTATCTTCAAAAGATATATTATCCGAATCTTTTTCTTTTAAACAAATTTCCATTTTTTCAAGCAAAATAATCTCATCAACAGAAAAATTTAATTTGTCTATTCCGTCACTTGTTTTATTTAAAGATTCCGTAAGCATATTTATAATTATTTCTATTTCTTTTTCTGAAAGTTCTATTTGCATTATATTTTTCTAACCTCTACCGATTTTTTATGATTTATCAATCCTTCCGCATTTGCAAAATCCGCTATTTGTTTTTTTACCAACGGTGTTACTTTTTTTAATTCAATATAACTGCTTTTTTTCATAAATGTCATCACGGAAAGTCCGCCGGAATACTTTGCCGATGAATTTGTGGGTAGAACATGCGAAGGACCCGCCCAATAATCGCCTACTGCCGTAGCCGTATTGTATCCTACAAAAATTGCACCTGAATTATAAATTTTTTTCACAACCTGTTTTGCATTTTTTATTAAAAGTTCAAGATGTTCCGGAGCTATATCATTAACCATTTCTATTGCTTTATCAGTATCCGCATTATAGATTTTAATTTGATTTAACTTTTCTTTATTGAAATTTTTCTTTATATAATCAATGATTTCTTTTGAATTGCACAACAAATATGCTTTTGCCATTGTATCATGCTCAACTTGAGCCAATAAATCGTATAACACATAATCTTTATCTGCACCGGCATCTGCAACAATAGCAACTTCACTTGGTCCCGCCAAAGAATCAATTCCAACCTTACCGAACACAAGTCTTTTTGCTTCATTCACATAAGCATTTCCCGGACCAACAATCATATTAACCGGCTTTATTGTTTTTGTACCATAAGCCAAAACCGCTATTGCTACCGGACCGCCTATACTATAAATTTCGTTTATTCCGCAAATTTTGGCTGCAAACAAAACTTCATTTGACATTTTTTTAGGCGGTGTCATCATAACAATTCTTTTTACACCGGCAACTTTTGCCGCAACGGCATTCATTATAACCGATGAAGGATAAGAAAACCGTCCGCCCGGAACATAAATTCCAACAGAATCTATTGCTCTGTAAATTTGCCCTACCGATTTTATTTTATCTGTTAAAAACCACTGTTTTTTTATATTAGAGTATTCTTTTTTATGAAAAGCTAAAACATTTGCATAAGAAACTTTAATTGCTTTTTTTAAACTCGGACTAACTTTTTCAACCGCTTCTTTTATTTGTTTATCCGTAACTTTTAAATCTTTAGCAGATTTAAAACAAACACCATCAAACTTATTCAGATAGTTTAAAACTGCACTATCTCCGTTAGTTTGAATATTTTCAATAATTTCCGTAACTGCCTTTATAATATCCGTATTCATATTACACTAATTTTATCAAAATATAAATTGATTAGCAATGAAT
>ONUQ01000095.1 GCA_900321055.1 uncultured Elusimicrobia bacterium | reverse complement strand
TTTTCATTTGCATTACTCATAGCAGACATTCTTGCAGCCTGTTCACTTGCATAAGCATTCATAAGCATATCATAAAAAATATTTCCTACATAATAAGGCAATAAACTTTGTAAAACTTCAACAGCGGACGGTTCAAATATATGATCGCCTTTATTTACAAAATTTTTATCTTTTTCTATAGGAGCAAGTGCTTTTGTTGTTGCTTGTTGAACTATTCTGTTTTTAAAATTTGTATAAATAACATTAACTGCCGATATTTCTTTTTTATTGGTCAAATCTTTCATTATTTTTAACATAGGATAAATCACATCATATTTAGGAAAAGACGAACCCATGAAAAAAGATGCTTTTACATTATATCCGTTCTTTATACAAAAATTCTGAGCTTTTTTACCTATTGTAACAACATAATCATCTTTAGAAACAGATGATAATATTTGCTTGTATATGTTAGCTAATAGACCGCCACATAAACCTTTATCGGTAGATATAACATAAAATAATTTCCTTTTTATGCTTTTATCTATACTTAAAAAAGGCAGGTTAGATTTTAAATCGGTACATTCTGCCAATATTTTTTGAACAATGAAACTTATTCTTTGTGCATAAGCTTTGTTGTTTTCAACAGAAACCTGTGCCTTTTTTATTTTAGAGGCAGCTATCATCTCCATAGCTTTTGTTATTTGTGCTATACTTTGTGATGACTTTATTCTCTTTTTTATCTGTTGTAAATTTTCTGCCATTATATATCCTATATTAAAGTTTTCTTACATTCCATAATAGCTTCTTTTAACTGAGCTAATGTTTCTTCGCTCAATTTTTTATTTTCAGCTAATTTTGAAAGAATTTCTTTATGATTTAATTTAACATACTCAATAATCTTGCTCTCAAATTCCATAATATTATCTATCTTAACATCGTCTAAGCAACCGGATGTTGCAGAATAAATTGCTATTATTTCTGCTACTTCATCAAACGGTTTATATTGCGGTTGTTTTAATATTTCGGTTAAAACTTTACCTCTATTAATTTTTTTCAATGTATCTTCGTCTAAATCGCTACCGAACTGTGCAAAACTTTGTAATTCTCTAAACTGTGAAAGTTCAAGTCTTACAGGTCCTGCCAATTGTTTCATAGGTTTTGTTTGTGCCGCTCCACCTACTCTTGATACCGATAACCCTACATTAAGAGCAGGCCTTACACCGGCATTAAACAAATCCGCTTCAAGATATATTTGCCCGTCGGTAATAGAAATAACATTTGTCGGAATGTATGCCGAAACATCATTTCCCTGTGTTTCAATGATAGGAAGTGCCGTAAGTGTTCCGCTACCATTTTTATCCGAAAGTCTAACGGCTCTTTCAAGTAATCTTGAATGTAAATAAAAAATATCTCCCGGATAAGCTTCTCTGCCTGCCGGTTTTTTCAATAATAATGATATTTGTCTGTATGCCCAAGCATGTTTTGTTAAATCGTCATATACAACAAGAACATCTTCACCTTTTTCCATAAAATATTCACCGATTGCACAAGCTGCAAAAGGAGCAATATATTGCAATGAAGCCGGATCCGATGCAGTTGCAGAAACAACTATTGTATAATCCATTGCACCTGCTTCTTTAAGTTTTGCAACTATAGAAGCAACCGTTGACCTTTTTTGACCGATTGCACAATATATACAAATTACTCTTTTTAATCCCAAATCTAATTTCTTTTGGTTAATTATTGTATCAATGGCAATAGCGGTTTTTCCTGTTCCTCTATCACCTATAATAAGCTCTCTTTGTCCTCTTCCGATAGGAATCATAGCATCAACAGCTTTAATACCTGTTTTAATAGGTCTGTCAACAGGACTTCTTTCTATAATACCTGCCGCTATTTTTTCCAACGGATAAAGTTTTCCGTCTTCTATATTTAATTCTTTCTCATCTAACGGTTTACATGTAGGATCTATAACTCTTCCTATCAATTTATCCGACACATTTATACCGAGAATCTTTCCTGTTGTAAAAACTTTCATTCCTCTCACAACTTCCGAATTTGACAACAACACGATATAAACGGCATCTTCGTCTAAATTTAAAACAAGACCTTTCGCCTTATTTTCAAATTCAACCTCTTCCCCATATCCTACACCCGATAAACCTGTAGCTTTAACAATTCCATCACCGATTGTTTCAACAACTCCATAATTTACCAATTCGGGATTTGTATCTATACAATTAAGTTTTTCTTCTATTTGTTTTATAAGTTCTTCCGGTTTCATAAACTCTCTCTTATATTTTTTATTATTTTTAATATCATATTTGTTACCGTATAATCTAATATATAGTCTCCAAATTCAAACCTTATTCCTGCACCAATTTCCTCATCATCTCTAATATAAACAAGTTTTTTATCGGGAAACATTTTTTGAATTTTATTCTTAATAACAGGTGAAGCATCTCCGGCATATTTGACTACAACGGTGGCTTCTTTTAATATGCTTGAAAGATAATTTACAAAGAGCTTTAATTCACTTTTTTGTAAATTATTAAAGATCCATTGAGAAACATCTCCGGATATGTCCCCTTGTTCAACTATTGATAATGCTAATTGTTTAATTTGTTGTTTTTTCATAACCGCTATTTTCTATTTTATCTACGGCTTTTGATAAAATCATATTTTTATCTTCTTCCGTAAAAACTTCAGATAATACTTTAGATACTATTTTTTTAGATAAATCTACGGACATCAATCCAACTTGTTTACTGATTTTATCAAACTCATCTTGAGCTTGTTTTTTTGCATTGTCTATAATGTCCATAGCTTGTTTTCTTGCATCTTCTGCAGACTGTTGTTTTAAATTTTCAGAAGATTTTTTTACACTATCCAAAATTTTATCCGCATCAATCCTTGCTGTTTTTAAAATTTCTGTTTTCTGATTATTTGCATCCAACAAAGTTTTTTGTGCATTTTGAGCATCTTCCAACCCTTGCTTGATTTTGGCTTGTCTTTCTTCAAATATTTTTGCAATTGGTTTATACAAAAATTTCTTTAAGATAAACAACAGTATAGCAAAGTTTATAATCTGTGCTATAAAAAGTTTACCTTCTAATCCAAATAAATTTATTATATTTGTTATTATTTCCATAAAATCTCTTTATAATTTATTTCATAAATGCGAATATTAAACAGTAAATAGCAATAGATTCGGCAAAAGCCATAGCTATAAGCATATTTACCATTATTTTTCCGGAAGCTTCCGGATTTCTACCAATTGCTTCTACTGCCTTTGCTCCAATTAAACCAATGCCAAGACCGGGACCTAAAGCTCCTATTGCAATAATAATACCACCTGTTAATGTAATTGTCATAAAATACTTCCTCCTAAAAAACTTATA
>ONUQ01000030.1 GCA_900321055.1 uncultured Elusimicrobia bacterium | reverse complement strand
GTTGTAGGAAATAAATGGACACAAGAAAAGAAGAACCATTTAAGTGAATGTGAAATTTATTCTATAGGAAGAGATAATCCCAGATATGTATCATTATTGACAAATTCTTATTATAAAAAATTATACGATATAGATGACAAAGCATCAAGAGATGAACAGTCTTTAGCTATCTCATACAACTCAATTGCAGCTAATGATGAATTTTTCGCAAAAGCTACTTACCCTTCCGGTTTTGATATATCAATTTATGAAAAATTCAAATTCTTTTTATATATACCAACCACTTCAGCTGCAGCTTCTAACGAAAGTACTTTTGTATTGAGAGTCGGTGGTGATGAAAAAAATTACTACGAATATTCTATTCCTATGACGGTCGACATGAGAGACAAATGGAATTTAATAGAAATTAAACAAACCGGTTATGGTGCAACGGCAACATGGACTACAAAAGATGCCAGAGCAAAAATAAGAAAAGAAGGAAATCCCAGTCTGCAAAAAATAGCTTTCATTGAAACAGGTGTACAAACCAAAGGAGCTGTCTCCGGAGAAATTTGGGTTAACGAAATACATGTAACCGATGCTAAAAGTAAAGACGGTAATGCATGGAAAACAGATTTGAATATCAATTGGGCAGGAACTGGCAGAATAGGAGAAATAGATATTGATATTCGCAGAAAAAGTATAGATAAAGATTTTGAAACATTTGCACCGGGAACATACGATAGAGATTTTTTAGAAGATACGGCTAATCTTAGATTTAAAGGTGTTGATGTTGACGGAATAAAAATTTTACCTGTATCGGCTTCACTTACAAAAACAAAAACTGTTACACCGTTGGCATTACAAAATTCCTCCGATCAAGTTTCGGTATTGGATGAAGGAAGAGTAGTTTCGTATTCCGGAAAATTTTCAACAGTTTTATCCGCAGGAGCAAACTTACCAAAATTTACAATAGAATATGACAGATTTATAAAAGATACGGAAAAATTGAAAAGATTAGAAGATAAAGAAACAATTTCTACTAATATGGTCTATCTGAATCCTATAGATATTGAAATTTTACCTACCAGCATTGTCGGTGATTATAAAGTAAGCAACTCTCTTTATAAAATTTATCCTAAAGAACAAATAAAAGATTCTAACACATTTTTAGATTTAGATACTATGCGAAAATATATGGATATTAATGATTTTTTAACTTTAGAAAAATCAGAAACTTATAGTTTAAAAACTCCTTTTTCTTTTTTTGATAAATTAATTTTTTCTCCGGCTTATGTTCTTACAAGAGTAAATGAGAAGAATAAAGAATATTTTAAAAATGAAGAAATATTTTATGACAAATCTTTAAATCAGGATGTAGGAGCAAGTTTAAATTTTCAAATAGCAAAATGGTTTCAACCAAACATTATATATAGTTTAAAAAATGTTGAAACTTATGATTTAAAATACAGCAGTTCTTCAACTACAAAAGTTTATCCGGGACAAAAAAAAGCAATAGACAGAGTAGGAACAACAGAATTTACTTGGAACTTACAGGCAAAAGATATTGTAAACAGTAAATATTTAAAGAGTTTAACTTTCACAACTTCTTATAAAATGCAAGACTCGGATTCGTATACAAATATGGATAAAGATTTTTCTTCAATAGGACTTTCTGTTGACAAATTGTGGGTAAGAGGAAACGAACTAAAAGAAATACTTCCTGTTTATTCATCAAGTTCTTATACGGTTAAATCAATCTTAAACAGAGATGACAGAAGAGTAATAGGAAGATACAATCCTTTTGAAGCATTTGATTTAAAAGGTAGTCTGTTGCCTATAAAAACAATGAGTATGAGTTTTACTTATACCGACGGTCAGGAACAGGCATACAATACAGGTACCACAAAAGATTCATATACAAGAATTTGGCCGGATATACTTATTTGTATGAGCAGATTTGAAAAATTATTTGATACCTCTTGGATGAGCGATACTCAACTAAACTTAAAATACAACAATAAAACTACAATGATTAAAGGAGTATCTAACGGAGACAGTATTATGTATGGAGGTGATTATAAACTAAAAATTTTGAAGAAATATGATTTGTTTTTTTCTGCAGATGTTACAAGTTCCAAAGAATCCGACAAAGAAAAAAATAAACTTATTCAAGAAGGACGAGTTACGAATTGGGCTATACAAACCGCAACAAATGTGAAGCAATGGAGATTTAGTATAAGATATGATAATGTACAAACCTGGACAAAGAATTCCGAAGGAAGGCTTTCTACACAAACATTGTCAAATGCGGTTAAAGCTCAGGCAAAAACAGATTTGCTTTTTCCTATGGGAATAAGAGTACCTTTTTTGGGAACCATTCCTTTAAAAAACAGATTGATATTAGATTCTCTGGCTTTTTACAATACACAAAGTTCGGCAGTAAATATTGAAGCCGATAACTATCAAAATTTCGGATTTAAAATTTCGGCAGATTATGAAATTTCTAAAAATTTCAGATTTACACTTGGAACAAACCTGACCAGATATTTATTTACTTATGTTCCCGAACAAAATTATTATGCCATAGATGTTGTAAGCAAATTAACAATACAGTTCTAAAAGATTGATAAACAGTTACATCTTATCAAAAAATCAATATTAAAAAATTTATTATTTTAACTTTAAATTTGTTGCAGACAAGAACTATCGTTTTGTTTAATATCATAGAGATTTATTGCTTCGGATAATTTATAGTTTCCGATTTCTTCTCTGACTAAATTTATTAAGACAGTATCAGTATTTAATTTTTTACCGATGTCTTGTGCTAATGTTCTTATGTATGTTCCGCTTGAACATTTTACTCTTATAGAAAAAGTGTCATTTTTAAAATCCAACAAATCTATATTATGAATTGTTATTTCTCTCGGTTTGCGATCTATTGTTATTCCTTTTCTGGCAAGTTCATATAATTTTTGACCATTAACTTTTAAAGCCGAATACATAGGAGGAATTTGACTGATTTTCCCTACAAAACTATTGCATGCATTTTGTATATCCGTTAGTTTTACATGAGAATAATCTGATTGAGCCGTTATTTTACCGTCAAGATCACCGCTATCGGTGGTTATACCTAATTTAATTGTTGCAAGATAAACTTTATCTTGTTTCATAAATTTATCTTGTAATTTTGTATATTTACCTATAAGAACTATCATAAGTCCGCCGGCTAAAGGATCAAGTGTTCCGCAATGTCCGACTTTCTTAACATTTAATTTCTTTTTGATTATGTGAACTAATTTAAATGATGTTATACCTACAGGTTTGTTTGCCAATATAAGACCGGAGAAATCGTTATATTTTTTTTGATTTTGCACTTATAATTTACCTTTGAAAGCCTGAATTATTTTTTCCGTTGCGGTATCTATATCCGCATTTATGGTACATCCTGCAGCATTTTTATGTCCACCGCCACTAAAAAGTTTTACCGTATCCAATAAACTGAATTGTTCTATTGAACGAAAACTTAATTTGGTTGTGTTTTTATCAACTTCTTTCAGTAAGCAACCGACAACGGCTTTTGGTACGGAAATACAATAATTTATTATTCCGTCAGTATCCGTATCCGAAGCTTTTGATTTATTAAACATATCTTTCGTTAATTTAATATATACAAATTTTTCATCGTATGCCGTTTCTATATTTGATAGAGCTAATCCGTATAATCTTATTTTTGATATTTCCATTGTGGAAAACAACTTTTTACATAATTTACTGGAATTTGCTCCGCATCTTAATAATCCCGCTGCTACCAAATGTGAATTTGAATTCGTATTTAATTGTTGAAATCTTCCGGTATCGGTAACAAGACCTACATATAAACTTTCTGCTTCTTCAATATTTGGAGCTATCTTTAAATTTACAAAAATATCATACACAAGTTCCGATACGGATGAAGAACTCGGAACTATATAATTTATATCACCGAAATTGGTATGTGCCAGATGATGATCTATATTTATAATTTTTTTTGCTTGTGCCGGCAAAATAATGTCACCCATTCTTTTAAAATCTATACATTCAAGAATTATTGCACAATCAAAATTTTCAGAAATTTTATTTGTATGAATAATAGTTTCTGCTCCTTGTATAAACATCATATCTTTTGGAATAGCATCAACGGAACAATGTGTAACTTGTTTACCTAATCTTCTGAGCAGTGATGCAAGTGCCAAACCGGAACCCAATGCATCTCCATCAGGCTGAGTATGACCGGCAATAAAAAAAGTATTTGATTCTTTTATTACAGCCGATATGGCATCAAGAATTTCTTGTTTGGAACTATTTTCTAATGATAAATTATTTTTCTGTATTATCATTTTCATGTTTTATTTTATCCAGTATTTCAAAAACTTTTTCTGCTTTTTCTCCTGAATCATCATATTTAAAATCTATAGTCGGAGTTCTTCTTAACTCCATACTTTGAGCAAGAGCAAATCTTATTTGTTTCAGTTTTTCTTCTAAAACCTGTTTTGCATTTTCTTTATCTGTTTCTGTTCCTATTACGGAATAAAATATTCTGCAAGTTTGTAAATCGTCAGTTAATCTAACACTTGTTACGGTAACCAAACCTTTGTTTAGCTCTTTAATATCCCTAAGTATTTTTGCAATATTTTCCTGTATAAGTTCGGCAACTCTGGTTGCTCTTTTATATGCTTTCATTTTATCCTCTAATTCTTTATTTTACTTAACAAATCGGCTTAAAGATTCCCCTGATACTTAATTTACAATTTTGGTAAAATTTTCGCTAATTCTCACTTACCAATTTTCTTGCTTTTTTTTCTATTGTGAAAAATTCCATTACATCAGAAACTTTTATATCCGAAAAATTTTCCAATGATATACCGCATTCATATCCTTTTTCTACTTCTTTTACATCATCTTTAAACCTTTTTATTGCGGATGTGTTGCCTTCAAAAATAATTACATTGTCTCTTAAAAGTCTAACTTTAACATTTCTTTGAGCTTTACCTTCCGTAACCGTACATCCCGCAACCGTTCCCGCGGAAGATAATTTAAATACCTGCTTAACAACAGCTTTACCTGTAATTTTTTCCTGTGTATCAGGATCAAGAAGTCCTTCCATGGCAGCTTTAATATCGGCTATAAGGTCATAAATAATTCTATATACATTTATGCTAACACCTTCGGTTTCAGCTAATTTTTCTACGGTTGCATCAGGTCTGATATTAAATCCTACAATAAGTGCATCGGAAGCTGCAGCCAAAACAACATCGGATTCCGTAATTGAGCCTGCACCTTTATGTATTATTTCCAAATCAATTTCGGAATTAGACATTCTTTCCAGTGCATCACATAATGCACCTAAAGAACCTTGAACATCCGTTTTTAAAATAATCTTTAAATGTTTTGCTGTTCCGGCATTTAAATCTAACAACGAAATATGTTGTTTTTTTGGTTTTAATGAGTCAGCCTTTGCTTTTTCTTTTCTTGAATTAGCAATATCTCTTGCCTGTGCTTCATGCTCTAAAACAATAAATTTGTCCCCTGCTTGCGGAGGTTCATTCTTTAAACCTAAAATTTCAACAGGCATACTCGGAATTGCAGAATCAAACCTGTTTCCGTATTCGTCAATCATAGCCCTAACTTTACCGTAAGTTGTTCCCACAACCAAATTATCTCCTACATGAAGAGTTCCGCTTTGAACCAAAACGGTAGCAACGGCTCCTCTTTTAGCATCTAATTTTGCTTCTATAACTATACCTTCGGCATGTTTATTAGGATTAGCTTTTAATTCCATCATTTCAGCTTTAAGTTGAACCAATTCCAACAAAGAATCTATATTTATTTTTTGTTTTGCCGATATATCTACCATTATGGTGTCTCCGCCCCATTCTTCAGGTAAAAGACCATAATTGCTAATTTCTTGTCTTATTTTTTCAGGGTTTGCCGTAGGCAAATCTATTTTATTAACTGCTACGATTATAGGAACATTTGCTGCTTTTGCATGGTTAATAGCCTCTATAATTTGTGGCATTACACCATCGGCAGCAGAAACAACCAATATAACTATATCCGTAGCTTGTGCTCCTCTTGATCTCATAGCCGTAAAAGCTTCGTGACCGGGAGTATCTAAAAATGTTATTTCGCCGGTAGAAGTTTTTACTCTATAAGCACCGATATGTTGAGTAATACCGCCGGCTTCTCCTGCTATAACATTACTATGTCTTATTGCATCAAGTAATGAAGTTTTACCATGGTCAACATGTCCCATAATTGTAACAATAGGAGACCTCGGTTTAAGGTTTGCCGTATCATCAGCAGAATTTTCTTCTTCAATATTTTCTTCTTCATATAAAGATGATAATTGAGCATCAAAGCCAAATTCGTTTGCAAGTAATATTGCCGTATCGGTATCAAGCCGTTGATTGATTGTCGCAAGTGTTCCCATAGCCATTAATTTTCTTAAAATATCACCAACTTTTAAATTCATCTTTTCGGCAAGATCTTTAACCGTAATAAGTTCATTTATACTAATTGT
>ONUQ01000100.1 GCA_900321055.1 uncultured Elusimicrobia bacterium | reverse complement strand
TTGTTAGTGCAAAAAGAAAATTTGAAAAAGAACAAAAAAAAGTAACTACAAATAGTGATAAATAGTCTAAAAAACAAATAATTTGCCGTTTTGTCTTTGTTGTTGTTTTTTATTTTTCATAGACTGCCACACCCTAACGGGTTCGCAGTGACAGCACCCATGATTGCTTTTCATTCAGTGTCGTTTACCGTTTTTCTACAAGTACTGGATAATAAAAAATAAATAATGTATAATTATTACGATGGGTAGATGTGTTTTTTTGAGATATAATTAACAGTTATTATTAAATACAAAATTATAACTGAAAAAACACTTAAAAGAGAAAGATATTTTTTTACTTCTTTGTTTTATAATTAAGTATTTAGTTAAATTTGTTGAGGAGGGAGAAAAATGGCAGAAAAAGTTGCTAAGGTTGGTGTAGAAAGAGAAGTTGGGTTCCTTTATTTTGTTGATAAAGACGGAGATATTTCAAGATCAGTGATGGCAAGAGGTGATAAAAAAGGAGGAAAGACAACAAAAGTTGCTAAAGTTGGTGTAGAAAAAGAATCCGGTTATCTTTATTTTGTTGACAAAAAAGGTGATATTTCCAGAGCTATCATGTCAAGAGGCGGAACAAAGAAAAAAACACCTAAAAAGGCGGTAAAAAAAACAGTAGCAAAAACTGTTAAGAAAGCAGTTAAAAGTGTAGCTAAAAAAGAATGTGCAAAGAAAGGTTGCAAAAAAACGGCTAAAAATTGTACTAAAAAGTGCAAAAGAAAATAAATAATTATTGAATAAAATAAAATCCCTCTGTTGTTTCTTTCAGGGGGATTTTTTTATTTGAATATTGTTTGTTAAAAATATTTAAATACTAAAATTTAATAATATAGTTTATGCAAACAGATAGTTGCAAATTTTGGCATGAAAATTATAAGTTATTAGTTGCCGGATATTATCAACAATAGTTTTTTATAAGCAGATTGTAGTTTATATGTTTCTTATCCTTGTCCGGTTGTTCGGTTATTGATTGAGAAATTAAAATTTCCTATAATAAAATCTTAGTATATTCATATATAATAAGGAGAAAATCATGGCATTTTATTTTGAAGAACCGTCACATACTTTTTCGGAGTATCTTTTAGTGCCAGGATATTCTAGTGAACATTGTATACCAAGTAATGTTAGTTTAAAAACTCCGCTTGTGAAATATAATAAAAAAGCGGGAGACGAATCTCAACTTAGTATAAATATTCCGATGGCATCTGCAGTTATGCAAGCAGTTTCTGATGATAAAATGGCTATTGCTCTTGCACAGGAAGGCGGTATAAGTTTTATATATGGAAGTCAATCCATAGAAAATCAATCAGCAATGATATCCAGAGTAAAAACATATAAAGCAGGATTTGTTACATCCGATTCAAATGTTAGACCTGACCAAACATTAGAAGAAGTTATTGAACTGAGCAAAAAAACAGGTCATTCTACTTGTGCCGTAACAGAAGACGGTTCGGCTCATGGAAAACTTGTCGGAATCATAACTTCAAAAGATTTTAGAATTTCGCATTGTAAACCGAATTCAAAAGTTAAAGATTATATGACACCTCTTGAAGACATGGTGACAGGTCAGGAAGGTATTACATTAGGTCAAGCAAATGAAATTATTTGGGATAACAAAGTTAATCAACTTCCTGTTGTAGATAAAAATGGAAATTTAATTTCTTTAATCTTTAGAAAAGATTATTCAACTCACAAAAATAATCCGTTGGAACTGCTGGATTCTGCACACAGATATGTTGTCGGTGCGGGGATAAATACAAGAGATTATATGGAAAGAGTTCCTGCTTTGATTAAAGCAGGTGCAGATGTTTTTGTGTTAGATTCAAGTGAAGGATATTCTTTTTGGCAAAAAAAAGCTTTAAAAGATATTCATGAAAAATTTGGTGAAAATATTAAAGTCGGTGCGGGTAATGTTGTTGATGCGGAAGGTTTTAATTTTTTAGCGGAAGCCGGTGCTGATTTTGTAAAAGTTGGTATTGGTGGCGGATCAATATGTATTACAAGAGAACAAAAAGGTATTGGCAGAGGTCAGGCAACGGCAACTATTGAAGTTGCAAAGGCCAGATACGAATATTATAAAAAAACAGGAATATATGTTCCTATTTGTTCCGATGGCGGTATAGTTCATGATTATCATATTACATTAGCTTTAGCTATGGGGGCAGATTTTGTTATGCTTGGAAGATATTTTGCAAGATTTGACGAATCACCTTCAAATAAACTTGTGATAAACGGTAATTATGTTAAAGAGTATTGGGGTGAAGGTTCAAACAGAGCAAGAAATTGGCAAAGGTATGATTTAGGTGGAAAAGAGGCATTAAGTTTTGAAGAAGGTGTTGATTCTTATGTTCCTTATGCAGGGCATTTACATGATGGTGTTTCTATGACACTTAGAAAAGTAGTTCATACAATGTGCAACTGTGGAGCATTATCAATTGCCCAATTACAAGAAAAAGCAAAGCTTACATTAGTTAGTCAAACTACAATTATTGAAGGTTCTGCACATGATGTTATTGTGAAGAATACTTCAATGCAGAAGTAATATATTATGCATAAAATTAAATTTTATATAGTCTTAATCACATTTTTTGTTATATTTGTTTCTTGTTCCGGGACGAAAAGAGAGAACATGTCGGATACAATGCAAATAAAAGGATCTGATACTATTGTAAATTTAGTTCAGGTTTGGGCAGAAAAATTCAGCCAAAATAACGAAAATTTAAATATCGGTGTTACGGGTGGAGGAACAGGAACCGGTTTTGCCGCATTATTAAATAATACTTGTAATATAGCTATGGCTTCAAGGCAAGCAGAAGATGATGAAATTGATTTAGCTAAAAAACAAAATAAAATATACAAAGAATTTGTTGTCGGACTTGACGGACTTGCTGTTTTAGTGAACAAAAACAATCCTGTAAATAATCTTACAATTGAACAACTCAGAGATATTTTTATGGCAAAAATAACAAATTGGAAAGAAGTCGGCGGTGAAGACAGACCGATAGTTTTATTATCAAGAGAGAGTAATTCCGGCACACACATGTTTTTTAAAGAGCATGTAATCAGATTAAACGATGAAAAAAGTAAAGATGAATTTTCTCTTAAAGCATTACTTATGCCGTCATCACAGGCAATAGTTGATGAAATATCTCAAAATCCGAATGCTATAGGATATGTAGGTATCGGATTTATGGAAAGCCAAACAAAAACTCTTTTGATATCGGCAAAAGGAACTACTGAATTTTTTAAACCGACAATAGAAAATGTTATGTTGGGAAAATATCCGATTTCAAGACCTTTGTATTTATATACTAATGGTGAGCCGACAGGAATAGTGAAAAAATTTATAGATTATACTTTATCTCCCGAAGGGCAGAAAGTTGTTGTAGAGACTGATTTTGTTCCGATAACAACAAATAATAAATAGGAATCTTTTATGACAAAAGATATAATGAGTATAGAAAAAATTAGAGAACTTATGAAAAACGGTACATGTATTGAAATGAATTCCGCATTGTTGTGTTCGTTTGGTGTATATGCACAGGAAGCTTTGCAAATAACAATGGAACTAAATAACAGGTATCATACTCCTGAACAAATAAGAGATATTTTTTCAAAGTTAATAGCAGGTAAAGTAGATGACAGTTGTTTTATTATACCTCCTTTTTATACAGAGTTTGGAAAAAATATAAAAATGGGAAAAAATGTTTTTATTAATTCCTGTTGCCATTTTCAAGACAATGGAGGAATAGAAATTGGTGACGGAACTATGTTTGGACCAAAGGTTACGGTAGTGACTTTAAATCATGATATTAATCCGAAAACGAGAAAAAATGCACAGCCAAAACCTGTTAAAATCGGTAAAAATGTGTGGATAGGTACAAATTGTACAATTCTTCCGGATGTAACAATTGGAGATAATACGGTAATAGGAGCAGGAAGTGTGGTTGTTAAAAGTATTCCTGCCGATTCCGTTGCTGTTGGTTGTCCTGCAAAAGTTATAAAAAAAATTGGTAAATAAAAAATTTTAACGGATAAGGAATGAATAGAAAATTAATAGACTCAATTATAGAAAAAATTATATTTTTGTGTGGTATCATTGCAATAGTTTTTGTTGTGCTGATATTCGGATTTCTTTTAAAGGAAGGTTTTTATTTTTTTAAAGATTATGGTGTATTCAAATTTGTTTTAGGTCAGTATTGGTATCCGTCATCGTCTCCGGCCGTATTTGGTGTTTTTGCACTGATAATAGGTTCTTTGCTTGTTACTTTAGGTGCAGCACTGATTGCGGTACCGTTAGGAATTATGACGGCATTATTTATTTCAGAACTTGCTCCTAAAGGAGTTCGTGATGTTTTAAAATCTATCGTTGAATTAATGGCCGCAATTCCGAGTATAGTTTTAGGTTTTGTCGGTATGGTTACACTAGTTCCTTTTATAAGAACCGCATTTAATATTCCGACGGGCTTAACGGCTTTTTCAGGTTCAATAGTATTGGCATTTATGGCTATGCCCACAATAGTTTCAATTTCCGAAGATGCCATAAGATCTGTTCCATGGTCGTATAAAGAAGGTGCTTATGCTTTGGGAGCAACTAAATGGCAAACAATAAGAAGAGTGGTTTTGAAAGCCGCAATGCCGGGAATAATAGCCGCAGTTATGCTTGGGATAGGTAGAGTTATCGGGGAAACTATGGCAGTGTTGATGGTAACGGGAAATGCATCTGCAATACCGACATCAATATTTGATCCGGTAAGAACTCTTACGGCAACAATAGCTACGGAAATGGGAGAAACCGTTAGAGGTGGTCTTCATTATAGAGCTTTATTTGCTATAGGATTAGTTTTGTTTTCAATAACTTTTATAATAAATTTTATAGCAGATTTGTTTTTAAATAAAAATAGTAAAAAGGGATAATAATGAATTTTAATTTAAATCCTAATTTATCACAAAAGATAGCTTATACATTTTTAGCAATGGCAACAATTATAGTAATTGTTCCGGTTCTTACGGTTATATTTATCATTGTAAAAAACGGATGGTCTGCACTTAGTTGGGAGTTTTTGACAACTATGCCAACGGACGGTATGAGAGCAGGGGGAATATTACCTGCCATAATCGGAACTTTGGCAATAGTATCTTGTGCTATTTGTATTACTTTGCCAATCGGAGTTTGTGCAGCAATATATTTGAATGAGTATGCAAAAGATAATTTATTAACAAGAATAATAAAACTTGCAATAGTAAATTTAGCAGGTGTTCCATCGGTAGTTTACGGATTGTTCGGTCTTGGGGTATTTGTTATGTTATTAGATTTCGGTGTATCTATCATTGCCGGTGCCTTAACATTATCAATAATGGAACTTCCCGTAATAATCACAACTGCCAGAGGTGCATTAAACAGTGTGCCTTATCAATTCAGAGAGGCCAGCTGGTCTTTAGGTGTAAGTAAATGGCAAACGATAAGAAGAGTAGTTTTACCTAATGCTTTGCCCGGAATTATGACGGGAGCAATTTTAAGTATATCAAGAATTTCGGGAGAAACGGCACCTATTTTGTTTACGGCAGCTGCCTTTTATGTTCCGCATTTGCCACAATCACCGTTTGATCAGGTTATGGCTTTGCCATATCACCTTTATATTATATCAACACAAATTCCAAATATGCCTAAAAATATAATTTTTGGAACGGCACTTGTATTACTTTTAATGGTACTTTCAATGAGTTTAATAGCAATAATTGCAAGAATATATTTTAGGAAAATTAGAAAATGGTAACTAAAGAAAACGATAAAATAACTGTTGAAAATCTTAATTGTTTTTATAGCGGGAAGCAAGTATTAAAAAATCTTAATTTAACTGTTGAAAAAAACGAAATACTTTCTATTATCGGACCTTCTAACAGTGGTAAAACCAGCTTTTTAAGAACACTAAACAGAATGAACGATATGAATGTTAATTTTTCAAGAGAGGGTAATATTTATTTAGATAAAGAAAATATTTTTGATATGAATCCGGAGAAGTTAAGAACAAGAGTTGGCATGTTATTTGCCATGCCGATACCGTTACCAATGTCAATTTATGATAATATAGCTTATGCTCCGAGAGTTTTAGGATTAAAAAACAGAAAAAATATGGATGAAGTTGTGGAGCAATCTTTAAAAGATGCTTATTTGTGGGACGAAGTTAAAGACAGACTAAATGCCTCTGCAATAAAAATGTCCGGAGGACAACAGCAAAGATTGTGTATTGCAAGAATTTTGGCAATAGAACCGGAAGTTATTTTATTTGATGAACCGTGTTCCGGGCTAGATCCTATATCAACGGCAAAAGTTGAAGAGGCAATGTTAAAATTAAAGCAAAAATATACAATAGTGCTGGTTACAAATAATGTTAAACAGGCATCAAGAGTAGGAACAAGAACGGCATTTTTTTTGATGGGGGAACTTGTAGAAGTAGATACAACAAAAAAAATATTTGTTTCTCCGCAAAACAAAAAGACAGAGGATTATATTACCGGAAGATTTGGATAAAAAATAAGAAATATTTTAATATTCAAACTCTAACTCATAAAATCTCTTTACACTTTACTTTTATTTATTATAAAATAGGTGGAAAATAAATATAAAAAATTAAAGGCAGATAAAAATTAATGAAAAATTTTCAACAATTTATAGGGTCATTTTCTTTTGACCAAAGATTAGCTCAAGTTGATATAGAAGGTTCGGTTGCACATGTTCAAATGTTGGTTAAATCAAAGATTATATCTTCAAACGATGGAAAAAAAATAATTTCAGGATTAAAATCCATACTTAAAGATTTGTCTGCGGGATGGACTTTACCTATAGAAGAAGATATTCATTTTGCGATAGAAAAAGAACTTATTAGAAGAATAGGTGCCGTGGGCGGAAAAATGCATACGGCAAGAAGCAGAAACGATCAGGTTGCTACGGATTTAAGACTTTATATAAGAAATGAAATTTTAACGATATTTGATATGCTGAGCGATTTTCAAAAAGTTCTTGTACAAAAAGCTCAAAAAAATATTGATGTAATTATGCCCGGATATACTCATCTTCAACCTGCACAACCGATAATTGCTTCACATCATTTGCTTGCATATTGCTGGATGATACAAAGAGATAAAGAAAGAATTATAGATTGTTTAAAAAGAACAAATGTTATGCCTTTAGGAAGTGCTGCTCTTGCGGGAACTTCTTTTAAAATAGATAGAAATTACAGTGCAAAATTATTAGAATTTTTTAGACCATGTGAAAATTCCTTAGATGGGGTAAGTGATAGAGATTTTTGTGCCGAATTTATTTTTGATTTATCTTTAATAGCAGTTCATTTGTCTAAACTCGCGGAAGAAATTATTATTTGGTCGTCCGTAGAATTCAATTTTATACATATAGATGATATGTTCACTTCGGGCTCGTCTATTATGCCACAAAAAAGAAATTCGGATACTGCGGAAGTTATTAGAGGTAAAGCAGGCAGAGTATTTGGGGATTTGATGGCAATGCTTACAATAATGAAAGGTTTGCCTATAGCATATAATAGAGATTTGCAAGAGGATAAACCGCCTGTATTTGATGCTACCGATACCATAAAGTTATGCTTGGAAGTTATTACCGATATTATGGCATCTCTTACATTTAAAAAGGAAAAAACTTTAAAAAGTACTGAAAAAGGATTTTTACAGGCAACAGAAATTGCAGATTATTTAGCAAGGAAAAATGTTCCTTTTAGAACTGCTCATGGTATTGTTCGGCAAATAGTTCACTATTGTACAGATAACAATAAAACTTTACCTGAACTTTCAATAGATGAATATAAAAAATTTTCAAAAGATATAGAAAAAGATTTGTATAAATATATAGATGTTAAAAATATTGTAAATGCTAAAACATCATTGGGCGGAACATCTAAAAAATCTATATTAAAACAAATATCGGAATTGAAAAAAATAATTAAGGTAAAATAATGAAAAAAATTTTTTTATTGTTTTTTATATTGTTTTTAGAGTCTTATGTGTTTGCACAACATATACAGAGAGTGTTAACTTTAGATGAATGTATAAAATGTGCTTTAAGTATCAACCACGATATTTTAATAAATAAAGAATCTATTTCTCTTGCCGAACAAAGAACAAAAGAAGCCAAAGCATTATATTTTCCGGTAGTAGATCTTAACTTCAATTTATCAAAATACAGTAATGATGTTGCAACTGTAATGAATTCTAGTTATTTACCCGTAACAATTTTGTTGCCTGAAGGCAGGAGAGATTATTTTTATTCCACAAGAATTTCATTATGGCAAAATATTTATAACGGCGGAAGAATTATTGCAACAAATAAGTTAGCAAAAATAAATCAGGAAAAAGCCCAAACCAATTACGATGTTACAAAAAATGAAGTTGTGGCAAAAGTAAAAATTCAGTTTTATAAAAATATTTCCATTAAATCAAAAATACAAATTTACAAAAAATATTTGTTATCGGACAGTACAAATATTTTGCTACAAGAAAAACTTGAAATATTGCAACATGAATATGAACTTGAAATATTTAATTTGTTAGCTTTGATAGGTTTGGAATTAGATACTGTTGTTGATATTGCCGGACATATTGATTCTCAAAAATTAGATTTGGATTTACAACAATGTATTTTATGGGCTTATCAGTTTAGACCGGAGATAAAAACTACACAATATCAGGAATCTATAGATAATATTGCTGTTAATTTAATTAATATGGAAAAATTTCCTACGGTTAAGTTCGGTGTTTCTTATGATTGGTTAGGAGACAATGTGAATAAATCTAAAAAAGATTGGTATGTGGCATTAAATATAAACTATCCGATATTTGACGGTGGAGCTGTTTTTTCAAGATTAAAACAGAAGAAAATAAAAGCCAGACAAGCTACAATAGAAAGATCAAAAACTGAAGAAAAAATAAAACTGGAAGTTATGAAAGCTTTTAGTGAATATAAATTTTGGTACAAAAAATTTCTGAAGATAAAAAATATGAAAGCTACAACCATAGAGCAAGAAATATTGAAAGAAGATATAAAATATAACTATATAAAAAGTTTAGTAATTTTAGATTTAGCAATAGGAAAATAAAAAATAGAGTTTAGTAAAATTTGAGAATTAGAAGAATAGAATATTTGAAGATTAGTTAATATTGTTTAGAGAGTTTTTTATAAAGCCAAACAATTTAATAATAAAGATATCAAATATTCTTCAGTTATAAATCGGTAGGTCTGTACCATAGGTTTACGGAGTAAACGGTACAAATTTTAGAATACTGCTAATCTCTTTTTGATAGAATTTTTTCCATAATTTTTATGATGGTCTGTATGTGTACAAAATAGTAATATGAAAAACAAAATAATTTTTTTTATATCAATTTTATTAGCAGTATTATGTGCCTATAATACTGCTTTTTGTTTTGATCAAAGAAAATTTATATTAGATTTTTTATATTATAAAACAATAAATCTTCCAAAAGAAAAAAGACCAAAAATAATTTTAGTTTTAGGTGGCGGTGGAGCAAGAGGTTTTGCTCATGTAGGTGTGTTAAAGGCATTAAGAGAAGCAAATGTACCGATAGATATGGTTGTAGGAACCAGTATGGGTGCAATAATCGGTTCACTATATTGTTCAGGAGTAGAATTGGAAGAAATAGAAAAAATTGCGACATATATTAAATGGGACGATATTAGTAATTTAAGTTCCGTATCACTGCTAAAAATGTTAGTTTCCGAAAAACTTTTATCTACACAAAAAATGGAAAAATATATAAATAAAATGATAGGTGATAAACATTTCTTCCAGCTAAACATTCCTTTTGCTTGTGTAGCAACGGATATAAAAACCGGGGAAAAAATAATTTTTAAAGAAGGAGAAGTTGCTTCCGCAGCCAGAGCAAGTGCAACTATTCCCGGAATTTTTGAACCTGTTCAATACAGACAAAGATTTCTTGTAGATGGCGGAATTGTAGAAAATATTCCCGTATCGGTAGCGAAATTGTTTAATCCTGATATTATAATTACTGTAGCAGTAAGTGCCGATATAACTAAAAATTCTTTTGATAATATTTTTGTTTCACTGTTTCAGGCAATATATATACAAGGGCAACAAACTGATAAAGTAAATTTAAAAATGTCGGATATAATAATTGCACCTAAAGTTAATGATATTTCTGCCATAGAGCTAAATAGAGCAGTAGAATGTATAGATGCCGGATTTATTGCAGGGAAAAAAAGTATAGAACGAATTAAAGAATTTATTATTGAAAAAAGTTATGAAAAAAATTGCAGGTAGTTTATTATTTTTAATATTAATATTTTTGTTCCAACAAATGTTGTTTGCCGGAACTTTAAATAGAGCTATGTTAATAACAGACTCGCAAAAAGTAAAAGTAACTAAACAACAACAAAAGGCTGTTAAAGAAAAATTTTATTATTACATAAATGTAAAAAATTATGAAAAACTTATTCCTATAGCAAAAAATATATTGAACTTTAAATTATCAAAAAAAGAAAAATATAATGTTTATTTTAATTTAGCAAAAGCATATTTAAATATAAACAAACTTCAAGATGCAGTATCTTGGGGATTGGAAGCAGAATATTTATATCCTAAAAAAATAGAAATAAAATTGTTGCTTGGAACGATATATAAAAATAATAGATTATATGAACTAGCCATAGAAAAATATAAAAGTTGTTTAGATTTATCTAAAGATAACATTGAAGCTTTAATAAATTTGGGACATATTTATTATTTTCTGGAGAATTATAAAATATCATTAAGTTATTTTCAGAAAGCGGAATCTTTACTAAGAGGAAAGAAAAAACATTTATCGGTAGACGACTATATTTGTATGGCTATATCTGCAAAAGAAATTGGTTCTATAAATCAAGCACAAGATATATTAGAAAATATTGAAATTAAAAATAAAAGAGCAAGTTTACTGCTTTCACAAATTTATCTCAGTAAACAAGAGTTAGAAAAAGCACAAGATGAGTTAATTCCTTATGTATATAAAGAAGATACAGATATTGAAGTTTATTGTAATTTGGCAAAATTATATATTCTTTCAAAAAAGTTTAATCATGCTAAAGATTTATTGTTGTATTTTGAATCAAAAAATAATAATAAAAGTTTTGAAGCGATAGATGTTTTATTAGTAGAAACTTTGTATAATATATATGGGAATAAGCAAAAAGCTTTGAATAAGTTGAAGCATATTTCAAATTATACGGATTCAAAATATATTCAAACTATACTTCAAAAAATAATAGCTTTTGAAGAAAGTACAAAAAGAAATATATAAAAAGTATGCCTATAGCTTAATTGGATAAAGCATCGGTTTCCGGAGCCGAGCATTCCGGTTCAAGTCCGGATAGGCATACATATTTTTTTGAGGTTAATAATTGTTTTTAATTAAATATTTATTGAATAGGTATATTTTTGTTGCATTAGCAACTTGAATTCAGTTTGTGTTGAGTTGTTGTTGTGTGTGTTGTTGTGTAAAAGTTCAGAAACATATTGGACTAAAGGTAGTTAAAAGGATACAATAGGTTAAGCATCAGCAACAACTATTTATTCTTCTT
>ONUQ01000015.1 GCA_900321055.1 uncultured Elusimicrobia bacterium | reverse complement strand
GTGTGTTGCCGTTCCGTTTTTTATTTGATAAAATAAACAGGATGAAACTTTGTAGAAATTTTTTAAAAATCAACAATAGTAATTATCTGAAATTTATAGATAAGAAAAACTCTCTTATGGCAAACAAATTTAAAAATGTTCCCTGCCAAGAAAGAGTAGTTTTATTACCGCATTGTATGAGAAATTCTAAACAATGTAAAGCATCGGATGAAGGGACTTTTTACAGCTGTGCTAAATGCGGTTGTTGTAAAATAGCACAAATACAAAAACTTGCGGAAGAGCTCGGTTATAAAAAAGTTTATATAATGAAAGGCGGAAAAGCAATATATAATCTTTTAGTTGAACAACAAATAAAAGCGGTTGTTGCCGTTGCTTGTCATTTTGAAGGTGTACAAGGTATTAAAATAACGGATAGTCTAAAAGTGATAACTCAATTTGTACCGTTATTGAAAGATGGTTGTTGCGACACGGATGTTGATGTCAATAAAGTTGAAGAAATAATGAAGTTAAAAAATATTGTTGAGTAGTTTAAAGTTTACATTAAAAATCACCCGTTGATTTTTTAATCTATAATTTATGATGCAGAATGTATAATAAATGTAAAAATTTTACGAGTTTTTCTGTTGTTTTTTATAAAAAAACTTCTTCGTATGATTTATATTTTGTACATTTCACATTAAATTGGAGTTTTCAGTGGACAAATTAAAATTTACGGAATTAAATTTAAGTCAGGAAATATTAAAAGCTGTTACCGACATGGGATTTGAAGAAGCAAGCCCCATACAATCGCTTGCAATACCTAAAATGATAGAAGGTGTAGATATTATAGGGCAGGCACAAACCGGAACGGGAAAAACCGCAGCATTCGGTATTCCTATTCTTGAAAAAATTTCGCCGAAAGAAAAAAAGGTTCAAGCTCTTATTATGTGTCCTACAAGAGAGCTGGCAATACAAGTTGCGGAAGAATTAAAGTCTTTATCTAAATACAAAAGAGGAATAAATATTGTTCCGGTTTATGGCGGGCAACCGATAGTCAGACAGATGTCTGTACTTAACAAAGGTGCACATATTGTTATCGGAACACCGGGAAGAATAATTGATCATATAGAAAGAAAGACCATAAAGCTTGATAATACAAAAATTGTTGTTTTAGATGAAGCGGATGAAATGCTTGATATGGGTTTTAGAGATGATATAGAGTTAATACTTAAAAACTTACCGGAACAAAAACAGACGGCATTTTTTTCTGCAACAATGCCAAGAGAATTTTTATCTTTAACAAAAAAATATCAAAAAAATCCGATAAATATAAAAGTTGTTCACGAAAAACTTACGGTTCCTCAAATAGAGCAATTGTATTGTGAAGTTAGAGAACATCAAAAACTTGAAGCTCTTGCAAGATGTATAGATATGGCAGATGCAAAGCTTTCATTGGTATTTTGTAATACTAAAAGAAGAGTTGATGAAGTAACGGCACAATTGCAAGTCAGAGGCTATTCCGCAGATGCTATTCATGGGGATATGAACCAAACTCAAAGAGACAGAGTTATGGATAAATTTAGAAATTGTAAGATAGAAATTCTTGTTGCTACGGATGTTGCGGCAAGAGGCATAGATGTGGATGATGTTGATGCAGTGTTTAATTTTGATATTCCTCAAGATATAGAATCTTATGTTCACAGAATAGGTAGAACAGGCAGAGCAGGAAGAACAGGTAAAGCATACAGTTTTGTAGCCGGTAAAGATATTTATAAAATCAGAGATATTCAAAGATATACCAAAGTTAATATAAAGAGAATGCCTGTGCCGTCTCTTGCAGATGTTGAAAATATCAGAATATCTTCATTTATGGAAAAACTTAAAGAAACTTTAAAGAAAAATACATTTGAAAAATATGTTTCAAAAATAGAATCTTTAATAACGGATAATACTACATCCGTAGATGTTGCCGCAGCATTGTTTGAAATGATGTTGCAAGTAGAAAATCCTGAAAAACATGAAGATATAGATATGAGTGTTAATTATCGTGAAAGAGATTTCTTTAGAGATAAAAATATAAAACAGAGAAATTCAAGAAATAAGAGAAACAGACATGGCAGAGAAGAAGGAATGTCAAGACTTTTTATAAATATAGGTAAAAATAAAAAAGTTAAAGCAGGTGATTTTGTCGGTGCAATAGCAGGGGAAGCCGGAATGAACGGAGACTTAGTCGGAGCAATAGATATTTTTGATAAGTATACTTTTGTTGATGTTCCTCAAGAATATGAACAAAAAGTAATTAATGCTTTAAATAACAGTAATATAAAAGGTAATAAAGTAAAAGTAGAAAAAGCACAGGGCAGATAAAAATTATCAAAGATAATTTTGAAAATCTAAAGATTGGCTTTGTATAACCAAAGTATAATTATATATAATCAAAAGTTGAACAGATTTTTAGGAGATATTATGCCTTTATTTGAGTTTGTTTGTAAAAAATGCGGGAAAAAGTTTGAAAAAATAGTTTTTTCAATAAATAATGAAGAGATAAAATGTCCGGAGTGCGACAGTAAGGAAGTAGAAAAACAATTTTCTACTTTTTCTTCAACTTCTTCAGGCAACGGTTGCTCTAATAAAGGGTCAGGTGATTGCATTTCTAAGCAACAACATCATTGTTGTAACGGTTGTTGTCATCATTAATAAATTTTATATTTATTAATGAAATTAAGATATACCGGATAAACAACTATTTAATTTGTTTTCATAAACTTGTATAATTTATAATATATGTTGTTTTTATATGTCGGAGGATGTTTCTTATGATGGTTTCAGCTGAGAATAATAAAAAAGGTCTGCCAGAAGGTTTGTGGGCTAAATGTACTAAATGTGAACAAATAATATTTCAAAAAGATTTTGAAGAAAATTTTATGGTTTGTCCGAAATGCGGATATTATGTTCGGCTAAATTCTAAGGAAAGAATTAAATTTTTAACGGATAGTAATTCATTTAAGGAAATAAATGCAGATTTAAAACCCGTTGATGTAATTAATTTTCCCGGATATAAAGAAAAAAAAGATTCTTACAAAATTAAAGATGCAATTTGTACTGGTGAAGCTAAAATGGGCGGTTATCCCGTAGCTATCGGAGTAATGAATTTTGAATTTATGGGCGGAAGTATGGGAGCGGTAGTCGGTGAAAAAATTTTCAGATTAATAGAAAGAGCCATAGAGAAGAAACTTCCGGTTATTTTGGTAACGGCATCCGGTGGTGCAAGAATGCAGGAGGGTATTTTATCTTTAATGCAAATGCCAAAAACTTCGGCCGCTTTAGCAAAGTTAGCTAAAAAAGGTCTGCCTTATATTTCAGTGTTAACGGATCCTACAATGGGTGGAGTTGCGGCTTCTTTTGCAATGTTGGGAGATGTTATAATTGCCGAACCTAATGCTTTAATAGGATTTGCAGGTCCCAGAGTTATAGAGCAAACTATAAGGCAACAACTGCCTAAAGGGTTTCAATTATCCGAATTTTTGTTAAAACATGGTATGATTGATATGGTAATTGAAAGAAAAAATTTAAAAGATACAATTATTAAATTAATAAAGTTCTTTGTATTTAAAACGAAATAAAATGGTTTTCGCTGAAGCAGGCAAAGAATATAAAACAATGATATTAAGGTTGGATAGAATTAAAAATTTTTTATTTGACCAAAAAGTGAATTATGAATCATTGAAATATATTCATATAGCAGGAACTAACGGTAAAGGCTCTACGGCAAAAGTTATTTCGGAGATATTAATTAATTCGGGATATAAAGTAGGTTTATATACTTCCCCTCATTTAATTAAAATAAACGAAAGAATACAGATAAATTCTTTACCTGTTAGTGATAGAAGTTTAAATTTGTTAGATAAAAAATATAGCAATATATCAAAAAAATATAATTTGACGTTTTTTGAATATATTACGGCTTTAGCTTTTATATATTTTGTTAGAAAAAAGGCAGATGTTGTCGTTTTAGAAACAGGACTTGGCGGAAGATTAGATGCTACAAATATAGTTACTCCGATTATTTCCGTAATTACAAGCATAGATTTTGATCATACGGAAATTTTAGGCAAAACTTTAAAACAAATTGCTTTTGAAAAAGCAGGTATAATTAAAAGAAATGTTCCTATCGTATGCGGAAATATAAAAGATATTGCTTTAAAAGAAATAAAAAAAGTTGCAAACAAAAATAATTCGCAACTATATTGTTTTGGTAAAGATTTTATTGCAAAGCACATAAAATATGACTGGAAAAATTTAACACAACAAATAAAATATTACGGATTAAAAAGAGAACTAAAAGTAGATTTTAAATTGTTGGGGTTAGCTCAAGTTTATAATTTTGCGGTTATTTTATGTGTTTGTGAAATATTATCCGAAACACTAAATAAAATAAATTTTGACAATATAAAAAATGTTCTTAAAAATATAAAATGGCCGGCAAGATTTGATGTTAGAAAGTTGACTATAAACAATAAAAAGTGTTCTTTTATAATAGATGGAGCTCACAATATGCAAGCAATTGAGAATTTTTTGGATTTATATAAAAATTCTCCTTTTAATAAAAAGAAAACAAATTTGATTTTTACGATGATGCAGGAAAAGAACTACAAAAGAATTATAAAAGAAGTATCAAAAATATTTTCTGATATTAAATTGGTAAACATTGATAATAATAGAGCACTGGATTTAAAAATACTGAAAAAAGAATTTTCCGGACACAAAAGCATAAAAAATATTGCCGTTTATGATAATGTAGAACAAATTTTCAGTTCTATAAGAGATAATGATATTTATATATGTTTAGGTTCATTTTATTTAGCAGGAACAATATTAAAATATATAGAGGATAAAAATGTCTAATTATTATCTTGGTGTTGATATGGGTGGAACATTAATAAAAATGGCTATAGTTGATAGCAAAGCTAACATTATAGAAGAAACATTTGTATATACCGATACAACAGCCAAACCAAAAGATGTCATAAAAAATATAACCGATGTTTTCAAAAAATTTAAAAATTATCATAAAGTAGACAGTATCGGATTTGGAATAGCCGGAGCTATTAATTTTAAAGACGGTGTTGTTAGATATTCGCCTAATCTTCCCAAATGGAATAAAGTTCAATTAAAAAAAGAAATTGAACAAATTACAAACAAGCAGGTTTTTATAGATAACGATGCCAATACGGCTGCTCTTGGAGCATATTGGTTAGATATAAAATCAACTGTTGATAATATGGTTTGTGTTACACTTGGAACAGGTGTCGGCGGTGGAATAATATTAAATAAAAAATTATTTAGAGGAAATAACGGAACTGCCGGTGAAATAGGACATATAACAATAGAACCTAACGGAAGAAAATGTAATTGCGGGAATATAGGTTGTGCCGAAACATATATAGGTGTCAGACATATTGTAAAAGAAACTGTAGATTTGTTAAGCAAACCTAATAAATCAAAACATATACTAAAGTTAGCAGATAATGATATTAAACAAATAACTCCGAAAATTTTATCTCAAGCTGCAAAAAAAGGTGATTTGGTAGCAAAACAGGTTTGGAAAAATGTCGGTGAAAAGTTAGGTATACTGTTATCCGATATTATAGATTTTTTCAATCCGGATGCCATTGTTTTATGTGGCGGAATAAGTAATGCCGGAAATTTAATTACATTACCGGCTAAACAAGAAATAAAAAAAAGAGCATTTAAAACTTCTGCTAAATCTTGCAAAATTATTGTATCTAAATATACAAGTAAACTTGGTGTAGTGGGCTCTGCAATGCTTGCAAAAAGCTTATAGATGTTGTATAGAAAAATCTGTTTATTATCTATATTGTTTTTTATTTTTTTTATATTATCTTCAAAATGTTTTTCGGCTTATGAAGTTAATATGAAAGCTGATTCCGTTACATATCAACAAGACGATGAAGTTGTTAATGCTTCGGGGAATGTAGAACTTGATTGGACAGGGAAAATCATTAAAGCAGATAATATTGAGATGAAAATAAAAACTCAACAACTGCAAGCCAACGGGAATGTAGAAATCAAAGAAAAAAATAATATTTTATTTTCGGATAATGTTCATTATGATATGGCAAAAGAGCAAGGTGAACTGGAAGATACTTCAGGAACGACTTCATCTATGTATTTTAAAGCTCAAAAAATGATAAAAATTTCGTCTGACACTTATAAGATACAAAATGTAACTTTATCCAACTGCGATTTAGATGAGCCTCATTATCATATTTATGCAAAAGAAGGTATTTTTGTTGTGGATAAAAAAATTACCGTTTATAAAGCAGTTTCCTATATAGGTAAAGTTCCCGTATTTTATTTTCCAAAATATACCAGAAATTTAGCAGGTTCCGGCAGCAGATTCAGCTATGAAATTGAACCGGGATATACAGGAGATGGCGGAGCATCGGCAAAAGGAAAATTAAAATACAAATTTAGTGAACAACTTAATGCTGCATTACTGTTAGATTATCTGGGAACCAGAGGTGTTGGAGCCGGAACCGAAGCAAGCTACTATAAAAAGAACAAAGTAAAAGCTACAATTTATGCCTATATAACAAAAGATCAAAAACAGAATTCTCAAAGATGGATGATAAAGCCTTCTTATTGGCACAAGATAAATGACTTATGGACGATACAATCTCATGCGGAATTTGTCAGTGATTCATATTTTAATAACAGATATTCTACAAAAGATTGGAACAGAGTTTTAAACAAAAGAAAGTCTTATATCTCTGTTACCAGACAAAGCAGTAAATCAAATTTAAGAATAATTTCAGAATTATATCAAATATATAATCCCATAACAGACAAACTGCAGAGCGGTTCTTATCTTATGTTACCGCAAATATCTTTTTCTTTATACCCGTTAAAAATGTTAGGAGCTATGCAAAATTTCACATTTAGTTTTGAAAATAAAACAAATTATGAAGCAGATGCTTCAAATAAAACTTATGATTATAAAACTATTACCGCAACTGCCGACTATAATTTAACTAAAGATTACAGATTAACAAAAAAATTGACTTTCAAACCGAAAATAGGAATGAATGAAACTTTTTATAACAGAATAACTTCAGCAAATAATGACAAATATTCTACTACAAGATATTACGGTTCTTTAAATACCAGATACAGACTTACATGGTGGATGGACTGGAATGTATCTTATGAAGGACAATTAAGATCGCAAACAAACAGTTTAAGTATTGATACTAATGAGTTTGACAAAGGTGTAGAAAAAAATGCAGTAATGTTTAATAACTACATTTATACAAATTCTAATTTAATAATAAGAAATATTACCGGATACGATTTAAGACATTTGGATGCTCAGGGACTTACCGGACATATTGATTGGTATCCTTTTATCACGGAATTAACTTATGTTCCGTCTTCAAAACTTACACTTTATGTAAAACAAACACAAGATTTACATCCGTTTGATTTTAAATCCATACAATTTGACTCTATGTTTGGAAAACTGGAACAATGCTATTTTAAAATGTCTGCTTTTTACTATCAAACTAATCCCGATGAAATAGATTTGGTTTCAGGAATAGGGTTTTGGTTAAATTCCAAATGGAGATTTGATTATCTTATGAGAATAAAATCAAAATATAAATCTATGGAATGGAAAGGGAAAGATCACGAATTCAAACTATATAGAGATTTACATTGTTTCAATTTAGGAGTAAGTTTCAGATTAAGAGATACTTATTACGAAACATTTTTAAAATTTGATATGAAAGCAAATGTTCCTACACTTACTAAAAAAGACGGAACTAAAGAAATAGACCAAGAATTTTATCCTTGGAAATAATTAAAAAATTAAATATCCTGTCCGTTTCGCTAATAACATAAACAAATTATTTTTGTTATAATATGTCTTAATTATTAATTTATACTCTACATATCCGTTATTTATCCGGGACCGTAAAAATTTGAGGATTTTACAAAAAAAATTAGTATTGTTTAAAAATATAAATGAATAAATCATTATCTAAACAGGAAATTAAAAGTAAATTAAAAAAAGATTATCAAAACTTTGACATTAAAATTTTTGATACTGTCACTTCTACAAACGATTTTGCAAAAGAGATTATAAACTCAAACAATTTTGAGCATGGAACAACTATAATAGCCAATACCCAAACTAAAGGTAGAGGCAGGTTTGGTAAAACTTTTTTTTCTCCATCAGATACCGGAATATATTTGTCTACAATATTTAATATACATTTAAAAATACAGGATATTTCGCTGATTACAATAATTTCTGCAATTGCAGTTTGTAACACCATATCCGAAATTACCAGTTTATCTCCACAAATAAAATGGATAAACGATGTTTATCTTAACAATAAAAAAGTGTGCGGTATTCTTGTGGAAAATATTAATGATACCACAAACCTTATTAGTAAAGCTGTTGTGATAGGTATAGGAATAAATATTTCTACAAATGTGTTTCCTCAAGATATTCAAAATATAGCAACTTCTGTTATGGCAGATGTATCAAGAAACATTTTTATTGCCGAACTGATTAACAATTTGTATGACTTATTAAAAGATATTCATAGTAAAAATATTATTGAACAATATAAACAGTTATCGTTGGTATTAGGTAAGAAGATTACTTATACTTTAAATAATACAACTTATGTTGGAACCGCACTTGATATTAATGAATCAGGAAAGCTTATAATAACAGACGGCAAGAATGTTTATAGTTTGGATTGTGGAGAAGTGTCAATCAAACTGTAGATATAAATCATATTAATTTTTTTAATTAAAAAACCAATTAAAATTTATTTATCATAATAAAATTCTTATTCAAAACGGAATGTATAAAATTTATACATTCCATGATGAAAATATATTAGAATTTTTCGTAGGATTCGGTATAATAACTAAAGAATGATAAGGCCATTTTTCCACTTCTATATTATCTTTATCTGCACTGACCGTAAATTCTATACTTCCATAGTCTCCGGGCAGTTCTAAAATTTCAAAAGGAATTTTTAATTCTATCATTGATTTCATTCTTATATTGTCTAAAGATAAAGATTTTTTTTCTTTTGTATTATTATAGAATATAAAGAACTCTATTACATTGCACTGCATATCAAATTTAGCAGAAACTCTACACTGAACAGGTTCAATAAAATTAATATTAAAGTTAAAATTTTCTAACTCTTTAGAATTAGCTTCAATATTTAAAATTAAAGCTAAATATATATTTTTTAAATCAAAACCATAGTTAAAAGATTTTATGGTACTGGCTACCTGATGCATAGAACCGCCGCTATGACCTACAATATAACAACCGGACTTTTTCCATTCAAAGAAATTTGAAATTTCTCCGTCTATGGTAGGTGAAATTAATGCCGTTGGCTTTGTGAAGTTGGCATTTTCCGAATTATCTTTTTGTTGACCTTTTATTGCTTTATATAAACAGTCCGGAACTGGTTGTCCTAACAATGTATATATAGCTATTAAATGTTGCCTAAATAACAAATCAAACATAGAATCGTTTCCTGAACAATGGTCGTCCCCATACCACCAATTCCAATCCGAGCCTTCTGCAGCATACAAAATTTGCCAAACTTTCTTTTCTAAATCACTGCCGACAAATTCAGGATGAAGTTTTGTATAATCAATTATAAAATCTCTTATCTTTCCTACATAACTCCATGAAGTATTATCTTCATTATGCCCTATCCATATTCCAAAATTTCCGTTTATCCAAGAACCTGCCATTATGTGTGTTAAAGTATCTTTAGGAGGAAATCTGTTTAAATAATCCGTAACGGTAACTGTTTCTATTTCTTCATCATTATTTAATGCTTCATACAATTTGGATAAAAAGTCCCAACCGTCATTTTTATAATATTCCCAACAATTTTCCCCATCAAGTATTACGGAAACTAACGGTTGTTCATATTCGTCTCTTGCAAAGTCCCCTATATTTTTTATCTTTGTTATAAAATCTCTAACTGCATCATCCGCATTCCATTTGGAATAAACAAAACCTATTGAGTCTGACAATCCATGATCTCTAAAAATCATATTTACCTGTTTACCTTCAATATTTACATTGTAAGGTCTAACCAAACATTTTCTGTTTTCGCAAGCTCTTCCGTAACTACCGCTTAATATTGCTTCATCCGTAGCAATCCACTTTATTCCGTTATCCGAAACTATTCGCACAACTTCATCACATACGGAACCTTCCGACGGCCACATCCCGGTAGGTTTTCTTCCAAACAATTTTTCATAATAATTTATAGCTGCCTGAACATGCCAAACAGCATCTTCCTTATGAGAAAATCTTTTTTTAGGTAAAACTATATTCGGTGTTGCTTCCAAAGCATTATTGGTATCACATAATAACGGCATTATAGGATGATAAAAAGGTGTTACGGAAACTTCTATTTGACCTCTATCTTGTAACTCTTTATGTTTAGCTACAATCATTCCGCAAATTTGCAACTGTTTTTCTATAAGTTTACATTTTTCTTCTTCCGTAAAATCTCTCCCTTTTATATAAAGAGAATTTATAAATTCATCTTGTCTTCTCCAATAAGGGTCAAACCAAGATAAATTAAACCATACCTGTAAATCTCTAAAATCTTCAATCTTAAAGTAGTTTAATATTCTTCTGATATCTGCTTCACTCGTTTGTTTTCCTCGTTTTTCCAACAACTGATGATACCTGTTATAAGGAAATATCATATTGTCCCAATTTGCCATAAAGAAATTCATTAGAATAAAAACTTTATCATCTTCAGATAACTCTATTGCAGGTTTTAAAGTTAAATCTAAAAATTTATCTTTTGCTATACCTTTAGAATATTCATCTAATTGCATTAACAAAGAAGGAACAAGATTTATATTTACTTTTACTTTTGGATAATTATCTAAAATTGCAACCATATCATAATAGTCTTTAGTTGCATGTAATCTTACCCAGGGCAATTCGTAAATATTATCTAACGGATTTTTATACATAGGCTGATGCTGGTGCCACAAAAATGCTAAATAAACTTTTTTCATCAACAAAACTCCTAAAATATTTCAATTTTTTATTTGTTCAATTTTTCACTTGCTCTATTTGCATAGACAGTTTGAGGAAACTTTTCAACAATATCTTTATAAATTTGTCCGGCTTCTTCTTTTTTATTAGCAAGTTCATATAATCTTGCCATATTTTCCATAACGGAAGGAACCAAATAATTATTCGGATATTTTGCTAAAAAGTCTTTTGAAACCGAAATTGCCTGTTCGTTATTATTTTTATCATCATAAAGATTAATCAATAACGGGTATCCTATCGGTCTTACAATTTCCGGTTTTGCAGTTGTAATATAAACTTTTAAAATATGTTCTGCATCTTCATACTTCTTTTGATTTATAAAATAACTTGCTTTTACTAACATTGCTCTATATACTGCCGGTGAATTTTTATAAGTGTTTATTACATCGTCTATGGCCGATAACCCGTGCTCCATATCTCCCGAAGATATAATTTTTCTTGCCATATCTAATTTATCACTGGCCAAAGAATTTATTGTTTGAATTCTGGTATAAACAAACAATACCAAAATCACTGCCACTAAACCTGTCGCCAACATAGAAAAGAAAGACCTTCTGTTTTCTTTTATCCATTCAATTAATTTGATACCTGTTGATTTTTTATCCATTTTATTCCTCTGTCTTTTTTGAAGCAACAATATTATAGGAATTTTGTTGCATAATATTAAAATAATCAGTTTCCAATCCCGATTGCTTAAGTGTATTTTCTATCTTTATTTTATCCATTAAATTTTGCGGTTCATGTGAATCCGTATTTAAAACAAGCTTTGCTCCGCATTCTAAAGCAAGCATGGCAACTTCTTTATTTGTAGCATTGTGACCTGCTCTTGTAGTAATTTCCAAACAAACATTATTTTCTTTTGCAAGCAACACATCTTCTTTTGTTATATGCCCGGGATGAGCTAAAACATCAATTCCTGCCTGAACCGCATAATGATTTGTTTCAGGCGGAACGGTTTCCGCAACGGTTTCTCCGTGTACAACAATAATTTTTGCACCTAAATCCTTACATTTTACAACCATATCTTTTATAAGTTTAGGCGGAACATAAGTTATTTCTACTCCGGGAAGAACACATATTTCATAATTATCCTGCAATATTTTTGATACTTTTATTATTCTTGGTATAACATAATCGTAAGTTGAATAATCAACATGATCCGTAAGTGCTATTGTTTTATAACCCTTAAACTTGGCTCTATACACGAGCTCACCGGGTAATAAAACTCCGTCTGAAAATAATGTATGTGTATGTAAATCTATCATTTTACTCTCTCAATTAAAATTGCCCTACAATTTTGATGAAGAGCATTTTGATGAATGCATAAAAAATTTGCTTCAAACTTTCCGTTTTATTGTCTAAAAATTAGAATTAATCCGCTTAAGATATATTATCAAATGAACTTTATATAACTCTATGTTTTTCCGCAAATATCAACAAAAGGCACAGATTACAGTTGAAAAGCTTAATAATTAAATAATCATAAAATAATTTTTACAATAAACCGTTCACAACCGTTTACCTGCCGGCATCATCAAATGCCGTTGCCAATCTTTCAATCTTGTTGCCACTCTTCCAATCTTTCAATCATCCAATCTTCAACAAACAACTCTTAACTTTTTAAACTACTTATCTTTGTTATTATATCATTTTTATTATTTTTTTATAACCGTTCCTTTAAGTTGCTTAATTCCGCTTATACCATCAATAATCAAAACTTCTTTTACTCCCTTTTGAATCGCTTGTTTACAGCTGTTTATTTTAGGTATCATTCCCCCGGTAATAACTTCTGACTTTATAAGGTCATCAACTTCGCTTATTTTTATTTCTTTAATTGTATTTTTATCTTTACCCAAAACACCTGCAACATCCGTTAAAAAAATAAGTTTATCTGCTTTAAATTCTATTGCAATGTTTGTTGCAAGAGTATCGGCATTAATATTTACCGAATGAGCCGTTTTATCCATACCGACGGAAGATATTACGGGGAAAAAACCGCCATTAATCAAAGTTTCTATTAAATTTATATCTATTTTTGTAGGTTCACCGACAAAACCTAACTCTTTTTTTACATCACAAATTGCTATAGAGCCGTCTTTTGCGGAAATGCCGACAGCTTTTACTCCACAAGCAATTAATTCTGCCGTAAGCATTTTGTTTACTTTACCGCTTAAAGTCATTTCTACAATTTCTAAAGTTTGTTCGTCCGTATATCTTAAACCGTTAACAAATTTTGATTCTATGTTTAATCTGTTTAAAAGATTATTTATTTCAGGTCCGCCACCATGAATCAAAACAATATTTTGTTTTTTTGATATTTGGGCTAATTCCTGTATAAATTTTTTTTGTGCTTCTTTATTTTTTGTTAAACTTCCGCCAAACTTTATTACCGTAATATCTTTCATCTTTTCTCCGAAGACAAACATTGTGTTTTTATACTTCTTGGTTCATTATTTAAATTGTTTCTCTAATACTTCCGAAAAACCTTCTGTCTAGAATATCATTTTTACATTTATGATGTCAAAGATATCAAATATATACCATATATAAACTTAAATATTAATTTTACTAAAAAGCCCAAAATATTATAAAAATATACCGTATATACCGCCTGCTTTCTAAAAATGATATAATCATTATAATTATAAATTAAATATATGGAGTTTTTTATGTTGATAGATTCACATGCTCATACAAGTGATACAAAATTTGATGAAGACAGACAAACAGTCATAGATAGGGCTTTCAATAACGGTTTAAAATATATTATTGAAGTCGGATGCGAACCTCCGTTTTGGGATAAAGTTGCAGAACTATCCAAACAAGAAAAAATTTATTCTATGTTTGGACTTCATCCTCAAGATGCGGATAAATTTAATGACGAACTTTTGACAAAACTAAAAATCTTATTAAATGATAAAAAATGTGTTGCGGTCGGCGAAATAGGGCTTGACTATCATTTTGAAGGATATTCAAAAGATTTACAAAAAGAAATTTTTGCTAAACAAATAAATCTTGCTCTTGAAATAAATAAACCTATATGTGTTCATTGCAGGGATGCTTATGATGATATGGTAGAAATATTTAAAACTTTTAAACAGTTACCTAAAGGTGTTATTCATTGTTTTTCAGGAAGTTTTGAACAGGCAAAAGTAGTTTTAAATATGGGTTTTTTGATAGGAATAGATGGTCCGTGTACATATCCGAAATCCTCTAAATTAACTAATGTTATAGAAAATGTTCCGTTAGATAAACTGTTAGTTGAAACAGATTGCCCTTACCTTGCACCGCAAAAGTATAGAGGAACAAGGAATGAACCGTCATATGTTATTGAAGTTGCAAAAAAAATAGCAGAAATCAAACATCTGGCATTTGACGAAGTTTGCAATGTAATTACTAAAAACACAATAGATTTATACAATTTGTAATAAAAAAACGAAATGATTTATAAAGGAACGGAAGTATAGCAAAAACAACGAAAACAACAGAATGTTGAAAACAAATTTTTAAGGAGAATAAAATGAGTGTCTATTCTTATAAATATGGTGGCAATTTGTATCTTAATATAACTAACCGTTGTATGATGGCATGTCCGTATTGTATTAAATATAAATGGACAGGAAAATTTAGAGGACATTCCTTAAAATTAAAAAAAGAACCGACAGTTCAACAGGTAATAGATTCTATCGGTGATCCTACAAAATACGGTGAAATAATATTTTGCGGATACGGAGATGCTTTGATAAGGTTAAACGAAGTTATTGAAATTTCTAAATGGTTGAAGTCTAAAAATGTCAGAATCAGAATAAATACCGCAGGACTTGCAAACAGATATTATAATAAAAATATTTTACCGCAATTAAAAGGCTTAACGGATGTAATATCAATTAGTTTAAACGGAACAAATCCGCAAGAACACAATAAACTTAACAATCCTATGTTTAACGAAGAATCTTTTGACGAAATATTAAATTTTGCCAAACTTGCAAAAGAATATATTCCGACGGTTGTTATTACGGCAGTGGAATTACCGGGACTTGATATATCAAAAATTAAAGAAATTGCAAAAACAATAGGAGTTCTTTTCAGATCACGACCTTACCTTGATGAATACGAAGAGCATTAAAATTAAAAACACGGTTAAAGTTTTGGAGTTTCCCATAATAATTTTTTGCAATAAATATTTGTTTCAAATATTAATTTAATTCTATAAAAAAGTTATATACTTAACCGGTGATAAAACTATTCAAGCCGTGTATAAGAACAAATATTTTATATTTGAATAAAAGATACAAAAGGTATGAAACAAATTTTCAATAAGATTAATAACTTTTATATAGCATTAATATTAATTATTACAGTATTACATATAGACATATTATTTGCTCCTTTAGGATAATATTTTTCAGGATTAGATTTAAAAGATTTAAATTATTATATTAATATAAGGCAATATGGTTTTGATAAGTTGTTGTCCCTGACTTTTCCTTTATGGACAACAAAACTTTTTTGCGGAATACCTTTTTTAGCTAATTCGGAAACGGCATTATTTTATTTACCAAATATAATTTTCTTTTTTTTACCTGTATATAAAGCACTAAATTTATCTTTAATATTACATTTTTTTATTTTTTCTTTTGGTGTATTTTTATTCATTAACAATAAAATAAAAGATAAATTTGTTTCTCTAACTGTTGCAATAATTTCAGTATTTATGAGTAATTTCTATTTACATGCTTGTGCAGGGCACTTATCAAACATAATTACTGTTGTTTGGTTTCCGTATTTATTATATTTCTATGATAAAATTTTTGAAAAGAAAACTTATTTTTATATTTTCATAGTTTCATTCATATTATCTTTACAAATATTTGCAGGACATTATCAATATATATATTATTCTGCAATAATTTCTTTTTTATATATACTTATTTTTTGTAGAAACAGATATACACTCATTACACTAATAAGTTCATATTTTATATCTGTATTGTTATGCTTAATCCAATTTTTACCAAGTCTTGATTTTTATTTTGAAGGAGCGAGAAGATTCGCAATATTGAATCATTTTTCAATGCATACAAAATTTCTGTATTTTATTACATCAATTTTACCTGCAACTATTTCTTATATAAACACATGGTATTGGGAAACTTCAGAGTATATAGGCATTGCTTCTTTTATTATAGTTCTTTTATCAATTATTCACATACATAATAAAGAAAATTTAAAATATATTTTTATTATTTTAATATTATATTTTTTATCTTTTGAATTTATATCCGATACAATATGTAATTTTATTCCTTTTTGGTCAGCTTTTAGAAGTCCGGTAAAACTTAATTTTTTTGTTAATTTTTTTATGTTGCCGGTGTTAGCTTACGGATTAAAATATTTGTTATCCGGAAAAACAAAAATAAATAAATATTTTTTGTTTTCCTTATTAATTTTTTCTCTGATACTTCTGTATTTCAAAAATAATATTGCAACTATGTTATTAACCTATTGTAAATATAACACATCAAAAAACATCGTATTTTTAGATTATTGTTTGTCTATTTCATCTCTATTTATTATATTTTTACTTTAATTATATTTTTAAAAAAATATTTTTTTGCAAAAGTATTATTGATTTTATTATTGATTATAGAACCGATATTTGTAGCAAGGCAATATTTAAAACTTTTTGTTTTTGACAATGATTACAAATATGAATATACATTAAAAGGTAATTTTAATAATCAAACAAAATTTTTTTCAATCCTTTATTATAATTTAAATTATAATGCAGAAAATATTTCAGGTTCCGTACCCGACTTATTGTACAATTATTTTAAATTTACTACATATATGAAAAAAAGTTTTAACGAAGAAAATATATTGGGACTGTTAAGATGTAAATATATGATAGATGATAAAACTAAAACTGTTTCTGCATTTGATATTAAAACATTAAACAGATTAAATGTTTTTTATGATTATCAGGTAGAAACAAATAAAGAAAAAATATTTGAGTTATTATCAAAAAAAGATTTTAATATATTTAATACGGCAGTTTTAGAAAAGCAACCACGGTATGAGATAAAAGATAAAGGTGAATACAAACTAAATATTTTATATTTTGATGAAAATTCCATAGAATTTGAATGTAAAACGACAAAACCGGCAATAATTTTATATACAGACAATTATTCAAGAGGATGGAGAGCTTGTAATATTGATAATCCGAAAGAAAAATATGAAATAATTTGTGCGGATTATATATATAAAGCAATATCCGTAAATGAAGGAAACCATAAAATAAGAATAGAATATAAACCGTTATCTTTTATTGTCGGTATATGGGTATCAATAGTATCTTGGATAATATTTATTGTTTTTTTCATATTCTTTTACATAAAAAGAAAACATATTCTATAAAAATAAAGTAAAATTTTATATAATGCTTGTTTAAGATGTTTAATAAAGTATTTAATAAAGTACTGTTAAAATGCAAATAACATTAAAACCGGTAAAATCTTCTATAAAAGTTTTTAATTATTTAGAAAAAAAGGGGTTTGTTGCAAGATTAAAACCCACAAGAAAAACTATTGATACAAGAACTAAAACCGGTGCAGTTGATATACTATACACATCAAATAAAAATTTTGGAGCACACAGATTAATGTGTATAGGAAAAAGAAATAAGACAGTTCAAATGACATATCATTTGGACAATGAGGATTTGATTTTTTTAAATCCTTATAATGATGATTATCAAAAACTTTATATAGTTTTTGCTTTGGATAAAATAGATATTTTTAATAAAAAATTATCTAAAAATATTTTGACAAATAAAGATTTTATAGCTGTTGAAATAGTTTTTAACGATCCGAATTTAAGTTTTTTTACTATATTGAAAAAGACTGTTCATTGCGAAGTTGTAAGAGATGAAAATAAACAACATCCTATATTTTTTGTCGCAGAATCTTCAAAATTGAAAAACAACAAAATAAAACATAAAAATTTAAAAATAGTGGTAGGAGAATACTAAAAATGCAGGAATTTTTATTAAATATATTTGTTCCGATAATAACAGGCATAGTATATTTTATAATGGCTATAGAAGTAATACGGGTTAGCAAGATAAGAAAATTTATGTTTGGTGAAATCGGTTATAATAAATTATTCATAGCTTTTATACTGTTTGCAATATATTTTATTACAAGACCTTTACAAAATATCATAGGACCGTATCCTTGGCCAATGATTATAAATTCGGCTAGGCAATTTTTTATTATGGGAATAATTGCACCGTCAATTTTTGTGGGGATACTGCATTGGGTTCCGGGAGAAGGCGGAGCTCCAAAATCTTCCGTAGTTGCTTCTTATGCAATAGGAATTTTGATGGGAATAATATTTGCACTCACAAATTCCATGGCGGTAGACGGTTCTAAAATTATTGCTACTATCGGAAATTTAAATTTATATGATGCAACTTGGTTTTCAAATAATGCACAAATACAGTTGATTTTAATACATTTAATTTGTCAGTTGGTTTCACCTTGCGGAATAATACTTCTTGCTGCAGCTTTTGTAAGACATAGAAGACACACTTATATGTTAGGACATATTTATACAAAAATGAAAACTAAATGGAAATATCTTGAGACCGGACTTATAATTTTACCCGGTTCGTTTATTTTATCGGGAATACTTGCAATGTTCGGGAAATATTATACATACTTATGGGTTATCTATTTTGTCGGAGCAATTATAGCAGGGTTGTTTGTTCTATATAGTATAAAATTAGCACCTAGAGAAAAACCGGCAGACCTTAATTAAAATTGCTTTTGGCAATTTTTAAGCAGAAGGATAGAAACATAGAGGTTGATTTACGGATGTATTGTAAGTATAGAAAACTTATATAGATACCGGATGTATTGAGGAAGAAACAATGCTAATAGGTTGACGGATATATAGAAGTATTTTTAGGGAGTATTTATGTCATATTTAGTTTTAGCCAGAAAATTCAGACCTACAACTTTCAATGAAGTTATCGGGCAAGAGCATATATCACAAACTTTAAAAAATGCAATAAGAGAAGACAAAGTTGCTCATGCATATTTGTTTAGCGGTCCCAGAGGAACCGGAAAAACCACAATAGCAAGAATTTTTGCAAAAGCACTAAATTGTAAAGAAGGTCCTACCACGGAACCTTGCGGGAAATGTCAAAATTGTATGGAAATTGCAAAAAATCAAAGTATAGATGTTATGGAAATAGATGCCGCATCAAACACAGGTGTAGATAATATCAGAGAAATCAGAGAAAATGTTAAATTCGGTGCAACATCATCAAAATATAAAATTTATATTATAGATGAAGTTCATCAATTATCCGCGGGAGCTTTTAATGCTTTACTTAAAACATTGGAAGAACCGCCTGAACATGTGATTTTTATTTTAGCCACAACAGAACAACATAAAGTTCCGATTACTATTCTTTCAAGATGTCAAAAATACAGATTTAGACTTTTATCAACTAACGAAATTTCTAAAGCAATAAAAAACATTGCAATAAAAGATAACTTTGAGATAGACGATGAAGCATTAAAAATTATTATAAATGCTTCAGGCGGTTCAATGAGAGATGCTTTGAGTTTATTAGATCAGGCAATTTCTGCAACAACGGGAAAAATTACGGCGGAATATATAAGAAATCTTATAGGATTATTACCTAAAGAAATAATATCTCAAACACTGGATTATATTGCAAAAAACGATGTTGATTCCATTATAAAAATTTGTAAAAAAGTTTATGAAGAAGGATATAATGTTTTACAATTTGCCAGAGATTTAAGAGATCATATAAGACAATTGATGATTTTTTCCATCAACCCTGAAGTATCGGATGTTTCCGGTGAAGACACAAAATTATATGACAGGCAAAAAAATTTGTTCCCTGTTTCAAGATACATAAGATTAAGCAATCTTATATCAAAAGCATTGGAAGAAATGAAATGGCATGATCAACCAAGAATATTGTTGGAATTATATTTATTAAAAATGGCAGAACCTTATTATAATGTTGCGGAATTAATTGCAAAGTTAAACGAATTGGGAAAGCAACAATTGTCAAATGCACAAGTTACCTGCGAATCATTAGAAATCAACTCTAACCAACATTCAAATGCAACAGAAAATATAGTTGAAAATGTACAAATCCCTAATATGAAAGGACATGAAAGTACGGAAGAAAATACAATTATTACAATGGCCGATTCTTTTGACAATGACTTAATGGGACTTTGGAAAGATATAGTTACGGAATTTTCCAGAAAACATCCTATGTCGGCACAATCATTAAAAGATGCTACCGTTAAAGAGTTAAATGCAAATACATTTCAAATATCGGTAAGTACACAATTAGCTTTAAATATGATAAAAATGCATCAGGAAACAATCCGGAAACTTATGACAAGAAAAAGCGGTAGAGATATAACCGTTTCTATGGTGTTAACCGATATGGCACAAAACGGTGGAGTGGTTAAAGAAGATATAAAAATAGAACCTGAACACGATACTGCTCCGGCAGAACAATTCGCCGTTGTTGAAGATTTTAAAGAAACCGCAAAGACGGCAATTCCTTCAAAAATAGAAAGTTTTGCTAAAAAGTTCGGCGGTTCTGTTATAAAGAAAGAAAAAGACAGCAGTATAAATGAAAATAATATCAATAAGACGGAAGAATTTTCAGAAAATGAATCGGAAGAATAGAAATGAATAGACCTCAAACAGTTGAAAAAATGATATCAGTAATCAAAAAGTTGCCCGGTGTAGGCCCTAAAATGGCAGAAAGATTATGTTATCATATATTAAAAATGTCGGATATTGAAGCAAAATCTTTTATTGAAGCAATACAAACGGCAAGACAAAAAGTTAAAGTATGTTCTATTTGTTATAATTTAAGCGAATCAGACCCTTGTCCTATATGCAAAGACAGTTCAAGAGATACAGAGTTGCTCTGTGTAGTAGAAACACCTCAAGATTTAATAGCTGTAAGTAAAGTAAAAAATGAAGATTTTAATGGTTTATATTTTGTATTAGGCGGTGCTTTATCTCCGCTTGATGCTATAGGTCCAAAAGATATAAGGATTGATAAATTAATTTCAAGATTAAAACAAGATAACATAAAAGAAGTTATACTTGCCACGGATATGGATTCTAAAGGTGAAACTACCGCAGTTTATCTTGCACAGCTGATAAAGCCTTTAGGAATAAAAGTTTCACGACTTGGTTACGGTATGCCGGTAGGCGGAGATATTGAGTATGCCGATGAGGTAACAATATCAAAAGCAATTGCCGGCAGGAAAGAAATGTAGCCGAAATAAAGTCATACAATTTAACCGTAAAAATCTCGTCTGTAATTTTATTTCAGTTTTTAAATAACATTTGACTGATTAGCTCTAATAATATGTTTTTTGATTATACTTTAACAACTTTTATATCATACATATAAAAACATTTCTTTATTATTTGAGTTTCTATATAAGAATTCTACCAAATTCTATCTGTTAAACTAATGAGAACACAATTATATTATTTGAACTTTTAATAAATTAAGTTTTATTAATATTATTATTTAAATAATTGCTCCGAATAAAAAAGGATACTATCTTTTGATAGTATCCTTTTTATTTTTTCTCTATTTTTTTCTTTCGGGTTTATTTGATACTTACAAGCTATATTTTACTCCTATATTCCCTTCTACTCCTTTTCTGCCTCCTGC
>ONUQ01000061.1 GCA_900321055.1 uncultured Elusimicrobia bacterium | reverse complement strand
TTAAACTGGGAAGCGAAGCTGTTCAAGAAGCTAAAAATGAAATAATGTTAGTTTCTATCGGAGCAGCAGCAGCAAACGGTTTAGATATCAGTGAACTTCAATATAAGTTAAACTTATATAATAAGATAAATGGAACATTCTTTACAATGGAAAATGCTACAAAGGCTTATGAAAAAGCTAAATCTGACAATAATAGTGAAAAATCTTGGATAATAAAAAATACGAATGAAAATATGAATTTATTTGGTAATCAAACTTATGATTATAGAGCAGGTTGGGACTTATTATTGGGAAAAGCTGTTTTAACAACTCCTTCTGATGAGAACAAAACCCCGGCTTTATTTTAAAAAATAAACAGTAACAAATAAAAATAGAGTAGTGGATAAGAAAACTTATCCACTCTCTTTTATTTATATTTCTTGAGCCCATTAGTTAGACGGATTAAAAATTTATATCTGTTTTAGTGAAAAACTTTTTGTATTGTAGGAATAAAGCTACTATTATTTAGTAGAAAATAAAAAATGGGTTCATCTAAATAAGTTTAGTATATTGCTCTATAAGTTTGATTTATGCTCATAAATCTTGTATCATATATCTTTATACAAAACACAATATAAAAAAGGAGAAGTAAAATTATGAGAAAACCGTTGATGGCAGGAAATTGGAAGATGAACAAAACTATACCGGAAGCAGTTGCTATGGTAAAAGATTTAAAAGAAAGAATTGCAGATGTTAAAGATGTTGATGTTTTAATTTGTCCAACATTTACAGCTATTTCAGCTTTGGCTATGGAAACAAAAGGTACTAATATCAATATTGGAGCTCAAGATATATTTTGGGAAGCAAAAGGTGCTTTTACGGGAGAAATTGCCCCAAATATGTTAGTGGATGCAGGTTGCAAATATGTAATAATAGGTCATTCGGAAAGAAGACAATATTTTGGTGAAACAAACGAAACGGTAAATAAAAAAGTTAAAGCAGCTTTGGCAAACGGACTAATTCCTGTAGTTTGTGTTGGTGAAACATTACAAGAAAGAGAAGCTAATACATATTTTAAAGTTATTGAATCTCAAGTTAGAGAAGGATTAAAAGATTTATCAAAAGAAGAAGCTCAGAAAATAGTTATAGCTTATGAACCGGTTTGGGCAATTGGAACAGGTAAAACTGCTACTCCTGATCAGGCACAAGAAATTCATGCTTTTATTAGAAAAGTTTATTCAGAAATGTACTGCTGTGCAGCAGATGAAATAAGAATTCTTTATGGAGGATCGGTAAAACCGGAAAATGTTTCTGAACTTATGAAAAAAGAAGATATTGATGGCGGATTAGTTGGAGGAGCAAGTTTAAAAGCAGATTCTTTTGAGGCTTTAGTGAAATTTAGTAAATAAAAAAATTACAAAGTATTTTCATAAAAATATTAGTTTGGTCAGTAATGATTTTATAGTGTAGAATCTACAATTAAAAGTTGTAATTTTGTAGTAAAAAACTTGAGATAGCAGATAAACTGAAAATTTAATGTGAAGAGTTGAACAGATTATTAACAAAAAAAGCAATTGAAAATTAATTTTATATAAAAACTTTTCAATTATAATCTGCTCAACAAATGAACTATATTTATTAGGGTTTTATATTATAGTTAAAATTTTTTCTCAAATATGAAATTATGAGAGCAATTCAAATTAAGTCATTAAAAATTGTAAAGTTTTTATTATATAATTAATAAAAATTAAACAGAAAAAATATAAAATGATTTTTAAGAGGTGTAATATGCAAAATGAAAATAGAGCAAAAAATCCTATTTTAACAAATGTTTCAAACAGACATATTCATTTATCAAAACAAGATATGGAAAAATTATTTGGAGAAGGGTATCAATTAACAAAGAAAAAAGATTTGGTTCAACCGGGCGAACATGCTTGTGAAGAAGTTTTGACTATACAAGGACCTAAAAAAGCAATAGAAAAAGTTAGAATTTTAGGACCATTAAGAAAACAAACACAAGTAGAAATTTTTATAACAGATGCCATAAAATTAGGAGTAGAACCTTGTATAAGATTATCGGGTGATTTAGCCGGTTCTCAACCTATAACTATTGTTGGTCCAAAAGGTTCAATAATTATAAAAGAAGGTTGTATTGTTGCCAAAAGACATATTCATTTTACAACAAAAGATGCTGAATTTTATGGTGTAAAAAACGGAGATGTATTGAAATTAAAAACTGAAGGAGAAAGAGGACTTATTTTTGATAATGTAATAGCAAGAGTTAGTGACAAAATGGCTTTAGAATGTCATTTGGATATGGAAGAAGCTAATGCTGCCGGTGTAAAAAGCGGAGATAAACTCTTTTTGTTATAATGTTAGCAATAACGGATTAGATGGTTTGGATAGTTAGTATATTGAAAAGAGGAAAATATGAAAATTGCATTTGGTTGTGATCATGCCGGATTTGAGATAAAAGAAAAACTTATAAATTATATAAAGTCTATTGGAAATGAGGTTATAGATTGCGGAACAGATGTGTCTATAAGTTGTGATTATCCGGATTTTGCACTAAAAGTTGCACAAAATATAGTTTCTAAGAAAGCCGATAAAGGAATTTTAATTTGTGGAACCGGTATAGGAATGTCTATAGCTGCAAATAAAATTAAGGGGATTAGGGCTGCAGTATGTTGGAGTAAGGAAACTGCAACTTTAATATCTCAGCACAATAATGCAAATATTATGTGTGCCGGTGCAAGGTTTGCTTCTGTTGAAGATATATGTTCTTGGATTAAAATCTTTATTGAAACAAAATTTGAAGAAAGACATTTAAAAAGAATAAATAAAATTAGTTTAATAGAACAACAGTCTTAATGTTTTTTATTCTACTATTAAGAGGAATTATGAAAAAGTTTTTTATATTATTGATTTTGTTGTTTCAGTCTGTTTTTATTTATTGTGCATCGGTTACAATATATAATGATAATTTTGCTCTTGTTAAAGATACAAAAAAATTTAATCTAAAAAAAGGTTTACAAAAAGTTGAAGTAAGTGATGTTGCATCAAAAATAGATCCTACGAGTGTTTTACCGAAATTTATTTCAGACTCAAATAAAATTACAATTTTAGAACAAAATTTTGACTTTGATTTGGTAAACAGCGATAAATTATTACAAAAATACATCGGAAGTGATATTTCAATAGAAAGATATTTACCCAACTCAAATAAAGAAAAAATATCCGGTCAACTTTTGTCTGTTCAAGACGGAACAATTATAAAGACAAAAGACGATAAAATTGTTATTAACCCGCAAGGAGAAATAATTTTACCTAAAATGCCGGAAGGATTAATGTTAAAACCTACATTATCCTGGGTTGTTGATAGCAAAGTTTCCGGTGAAAAAGAATTAGAATTAACTTATAAAACCACAGGATTTTCTTGGGTTGCAGATTATGTTGCAGTGCTGGATAACAATGATAAAAATGTTGATTTAACCGCTTGGGTTACAATAAATAATACATCCGGTGCTACATACAATAATGCAAAGTTAAAGTTAATTGCCGGAGATGTTAATGTTGTTAGAGAAGGTTCTTATTCTCATAAATTCAAAGTAGTAAGAAATGCAGCCGTGTCTGAAGATTCCAGAAAAAATTTTCAGGAGAAATCATTTTTTGAATATCATGTTTATGATTTATCCAGAACAACAAATTTAAAAAATAATGAAAAGAAACAAATAGAGTTTGTTTCTGTACAAAATATTCCAATAGAAAAAAAATATGTTTATGAAAGTGATAAAAATAACAAAAAAGTATCTGTAAAATTGGAATTAAAAAACAATAAACAATCAAATTTGGGAATTCCTTTGCCTAAAGGTAAGATTAGGGTTT
>ONUQ01000040.1 GCA_900321055.1 uncultured Elusimicrobia bacterium | reverse complement strand
GAGACTCACAATTTATTATTTTGTTTGCTGTCTTTCTCACTGAATAATTATTGTCTTCTACATATTTCATATTTAAATCTCTGTATATAGGATATTCTCTTCTTGGAAAAAGAGAATCCAATACTACCTCTATTCCATACTCTTCTGCTCTTGCTTTTACTAAATCTAATAAATCATATATATGGTTTACAGCTTCAATGTTTTTATTTAAAAATATATTTTCTTCTCCTGAGCCAAATATCGGTTGAAATCTTATTCTATCAAAACTATATCTCTTTGCCATTTCCAGCATATCCATCATCTCTTTATAGTTACTTTTACTTATAACGGCATTGAATAATGTCTTCATATTCATCTTGTTTCCACTATTTTTTCTTGCTTCTTTTAATTCTTTTACCATTTCTAAATTCTTGCAAAGCTTATCCCAACTTGCTCCTCTTTTTAAATATTCATAAGTTTCTTTCTTACCTGCATCTATTGATATCCACAACACAACTTTCTGATCTAATATTTTCTCTAAAACACTCTTTGTCAACAGTAACCCGTTTGTTAGTATGGTTTGTTCCATGTTTTTATATTTAAAACCTTCTTCCAATATGTCCTCAAATCCTCTATATAAAAAAGTTTCTCCCCCTAACCACGATACTTGTTCTAAATACGGAAATAAGTCCACAACTTCTTTCATTCTTTTTTCATTCTGTTTCCAATCACCGGCTTTCCATATATCACATGATCTGCATCCTATATTACATGCATTTGTTATCGTACTCATTATCTCCATAGGATGAGACTCCAAATACTCTTTTTTTAACAATATTTCATATTCGTTTAATATTTTGTTATACATAAACTTATCTTGTTTTATTTCTTTTATTTTTAACAAGCCGTTAAACATTTCTCCTGCTTTTTCGTCCTGTCCTAACATTCTGTATGCTATTCCTAAATTTAATGCAACATCTATATCTGTTGGAAACATTGATAGTGCTCTTTTATAACTATCTTTGGCTTTAGGGTAATCTCTTACCTGCATATATAAATTTCCTAACTCTTTATATATGTTTCTTTCAACACTTATCCTATCAGTTACTTTTAAATACATCTGACTTGCTAAATCTACTTTTTTCTGTCTTGCATATATTCTTGCTAACTCCAAATTTGTATCACTTTCTATCTGTCCTTTTATTTCCGGAGATATTTGAAGAGTTTTTAAATATAATTTCTCTGCCTCTATATCTTTTCCCTGATATTTGTCTTAATCTTGCTAATTCAAATACCGAATATTTATCTTTCAACCCCAATAATATTCTTTCTGCTTCTTCTAATTTATTGCTATTTATTAATCCCTTTGCCAAGTCAGTGTTATTCATATTTTCACCTCTATAAATATTATTATATATACTCTAATTTTAGCATTTTTTCCATTTTTTTTTACAATATTTTGTGTATGGGATGAAATTTTGAAAAGTTCCATATAATCATTAACAAAAAGAAATGACAAAAAAATCTTAAAATAAAAAAGAGCAGTTATGGAAAAGGCAAAGAAATAGTTTTCGTACTGATTTTTTGCAAAAAACTTGTATTTTCCTTCTTTTTTCACTAAAATGAACCTCTGTAGGTCAAATTAAGATTTAACTTTATGAAAAAAGACTTGTATTTTTTATTTTATTATACTGTGTGTAGTTTTATATGTTTTCAAATCTTAAAATTTTAATCTTTTGTATGGGGTTTGATGATAAAGAATAGATGTATTTTTGCAAGGCAATCTATCATCAACAGTTATTGTTGAGACATTTTGTTATTTTTAAAGCATGGTAACATAGAAATATATTAGTTATTAGAAGTGCTTTATTAATTTATCTGTATTTGCAGACAATGCACTGTCAAATATTAAATATTTTATGGAATTATATCAAAAATTGATAAAATTTAATGAAAAAAAAAGAGAAGAATGTTTAGGAAAAATTGAAATTTAATAAATAAAATAATAAATTAAAGGTGTAGAATATACTAAGGAGTAATGACATGGCAGAAGAAAAAGATTTAAACAAACCAAAAGAAGAGAATGCCGAAGTTGTATTAAATACAGGAATTGTCCCTACGAATCTTGAAGATGAAATGAAATCATCGTATATAGATTATGCTATGAGTGTTATAGTAGGAAGAGCTTTACCAGATGTTAGAGACGGTTTAAAACCTGTTCATAGAAGAATTTTATATGCAATGAAAGAAATGGGTGTTAGAAGAAATACCCCTTACAAAAAATCGGCCAGAATTGTGGGAGATGTTCTTGGTAAATATCATCCGCACGGAGATTCTTCGGTGTATGATGCATTAGTTAGAATGGTTCAAGACTTTTCTATGAGGTATCCTCTCATAGACGGTCAGGGAAATTTCGGTAGTGTTGACGGTGATGATCCGGCAGCAATGAGGTATACCGAAGTTAGAATGGACTATATAGCAGACGAAATGCTTGCTGATATAGATAAAGATACAATAGATTTCATTCCAAACTACGACGGTTCATTACAGGAACCGCTAATTCTTCCTACAAAATTACCGGAACTTTTAATAAACGGTTCTTCAGGTATTGCGGTAGGTATGGCAACAAATATTCCTACACATAATTTAAGTGAAGTTATAGATGGAACTATAGCATTTATAGATGATCCTGAAATATCAATTATGGAACTTAATAAATATATTAAAGGTCCTGATTTCCCTACGGCAGGTCTTATTTTAGGTAAACAGGGAATAAAAGATTATTTAGAAACAGGAAGAGGCTCCGTAAAAATGAGAGCCAGAACGGAAATAGAAGAAATGAAAGGCGGTAAGCAAGCCATCATTATTACGGAACTTCCTTATCAGGTAAATAAAGCTCTTTTAATTACATCAATAGCAGGTCTTGTAAAAGATAAAAAATTAGACGGTATATCGGATTTAAGAGATGAATCGGACAGACATGGTATGAGAGTTGTTATTGAATTAAAAAGAGATGCAAATGCTCAAGTAGTTTTAAATCAGTTATTCAAGCATACCCAGATGCAAACAAGTTTTGGTGTTATTATGCTTGCTCTTGTAAACAACAAACCAAAAATTTTAAATATTAAAGAAATGCTTTATCACTATGTAGAGCATAGAAAAGTTGTTGTTATCAGAAGAACAAAATTTGAACTTAAAAAAGCAGAAGCAAGAGCACATATATTAGAAGGTTTGAAAATTGCAATTGACAATTTAGATGCGGTTGTAAAAACAATCAGACAAGCTCCGGATACGGACACTGCAAGAATAAATTTAATGGAAAAATTCAGATTGTCAAAACTTCAAGCTCAAGCAATTTTGGATATGAAACTTCAGCAACTGACAGGTCTTGAAAGAAAGAAAATAGATGATGAATACATAGAAATAATTAAGACGATAGAAAAATTAAAATCTATTTTGGAAGATCCGAAAAAAGTTTTATCTTTAATAAAAGATGAATTAAAAGAGATTAAAGAAAAATATGGCGACAAAAGAAGAACAGAACTTACGGCAGATGCTCAGGATTTCAATATTGAAGATTTAATTCAAGAAGAAGAAGTTGTTGTTACAACATCAAATGCCGGATACATAAAAAGAATTCCTATAGACACATACAGAGTTCAGGCAAGAGGCGGTAGAGGTGTTACGGCAATGACAACAAAAGAAGATGATTTTGTTGCCAAGATGTTTATTACTTCAACACATGCTTACTTATTATCGTTTACTACAAGAGGAAGATTGTATTGGTCAAGAGTATACGAAATTCCGGAAGGCACAAGAACATCTAAAGGTAAAGCAATTGTTAATATATTACAACTTTCAAGTCCTGACGAAAAAATAACGGCTTCAATTCCGATAAGAAGTTTTAATCCTAAAGATATAAAAGATGAATATTTATTGATGTGTACAAGAAAAGGTACTATTAAAAAAATTGCATTATCAGAGTTTGCTAACCCGAGGAAAGGCGGTATTATAGCAATAAAACTGGAAGACGGTGATATATTGATGGATGTTAAAAAGATAGAGAAAAATCCTGAAGTGGTTATTGCCACGAAGAAAGGTATAGCAATAAGATTTAAGGAACAGGATGTTAGAGCAATAGGCAGAGCGGGACAAGGTGTAAAAGGTATAACACTTGAAAATGACGATGAAGTTATAGGTATGGAAGTATTCTCACCGGAAGATGTGTTTGTGTCGGTAGCTGAAAACGGATACGGAAAGAGAACGGAAGTCGGTAAATATAGATTACAAAAGAGAGGCGGTAAAGGTGTTATCAATATGCAAACATCAGAAAGAAACGGAAATGTAATTTATATCGGAAAAGCTAATGAAGGACAGATAATGCTTATTACGGAGCATGGTATAACAATAAGAAGTAAAGTTGACAAGATTTCCGTAATAGGCAGAAATACACAAGGTGTTAGACTTGTTCGTCTGGAAGAAGGTGATAAGGTAGCTTCGGTTGCAACAGTTATTGTAGATGAAGAAGAAACTAAGCAGACCGAATCGGAAGAAGCACAGAAAAAGACAGATAATTAGATGATTGGCATATTATTGGCATTAGAAAAAATGAATTTAAACAGTCATAATTGAAATATGGGTTTTGAAGAAAATATTTATTTTTGTATAATAATTGGAAAAATTAAAGAAAGGAAGGTATAAAGTATTATGAAAAAATTAGTTAATTTAGCAGTATTATTTGTTTGTTTAGCCATGGTTGGTTGTGTAGAAAAACAAAGCACTTCGGTTGCTACGGTAAACGGGGTAGAAATCTCTTCGCAAGATTTTAATAACACAGTGAATAGATCTCTTGCAGTGCTTCAAAGTCAAAATCCTCAAGCAATGAAGCAACCTAATATACAAGATATTATAGGGAAAAGAGTTCTACAAGATATGATAATTAAAGAAGTTTTTTTACAGCAGGCAAAAAAATCTAAAATAGAAGCAACTAAAGAAGAAGTAGATTCTGTAGTATCAGGGGTGAAAGAGCAGTTTAAAGTAAATGCCGAAGGTAAAGAGTTAAGTCAAAGAGAACAAGAAAAAGCTTTTGAAAATGCTATAAAATCACAAAATTTAACAAAAGCTAAATATTTAGAGAATATAGCTAACGATATTATAATTGATAAATACAGAAGAGCACTTATTTCTTCAAATTTAAAATCTGTGAGCAAGGAAGATTCAAAAACTTTTTTTGATAATGTGTCAGCAATTTATAACAACGACAAAAAGAAGATAGAAGAGTTACAAAAAGTTCCGGGCAGATATGAAGAAGCTGCTGTTGTTGCAGCAAGATTAAGAGCTACACTTGCACCAAAAACAAGATTTGACCTTATATTGGTATATGCAGACAAAACAATGTCGGAAAATGAATTAAAACAAAGACAACAATTAGCAAATTCTATAAGAAAAGAAATTAAAGATAAATCAAATTTTGGTGATATTGCACAAAAGTATTCTCAACAAAAAGATGCCAGAGTTTATTTTTCACAAATGATAATGGTTGAAGGTATGCAACCTGTAGAATTATCATCAAAAGCATTTGCATTAAATGTAGGTGAAGTAAGTAATGTGTTTGAATTGTTTAAAAATAATAATGCTAAAGATAATTCAGCTCAAGGATATTTTATTATGAATGTTGTTGAAAAAGTTGCGGGTCAAAAATTTACTTATGAAACATTTGAAAAGGATATTGAAGGTTACATAAATACAAAGAGAGCAGAAAGTCTTATGCAACAGGCAACAGCAACTTTATTAAAAGAAGCTGATATAAAAGTTAATAAAACTTTTGAAATGGATAAAGCTAATCAAAATTCAAAAACAGCAACAGGTACATCTAAAAAATAATTAAAGTCAGATACCCTAATTATTTTAAAAGAGTTTTGTGTATTAACTTTTATGAGAATTTGACGATGATAAAATAAAAATGTAAAATAAATGGGCTGATTATAATAATTTTGTAAATAATTTGGAGGAATATAATGGCGAAATTAAAAACAGGAAGGCATACATCTGCTCTTAAAGAAGCAAGAAAAACAGAAAAAAGAACAGCAATGAATTCTGCTATAAAGAGCAAAATAAGAACTTTATCAAAAAAAGTTGAAGTTGCGGTAAAGGCAAAAGATGCAGAAGCAGCAAAGACAGCTCTTAATGAAGCTTTTTCCGAATGGGATAAAGCAAAGAAAAGAAATGTTGTTCATAAAAATGCAGCAGCTAATCAAAAAGCAAGATTAGCAAAAAAAGTTGCATCTATGTAAGTTTAAATTTTATTTTAAAGCCGATATTTTTAAGTATCGGCTTTTTTTATTTGTAGAAATAAAATTATGATTGAAATGAAGAAAATCATAAAATATGCAGGTAGTGTTAGTGTCGGAACGGCAGTATCAAGAATATTCGGATACATTAGAGATATGCTCGTTGCATATATGTTTGGTGCCGGAATGTATGCAGATGCTTTTTATGCAGCATTTAGAATACCAAACCTTATAAGAAGAATGTTAGGTGAAGGTTCTTTTTCTGCGGCATTTATACCGGTATTTTCAGAATATTTACACATAAAAACAAAATCGGAAACACAAAAATTAATAAATGTAGTTTTTACATCATTATTTTGTGTTTTATTTGTTATTACAATACTTGGAATGTTTTTTTCTCCACTGCTTGTAAAAATTATAGCTTACGGCTTTACATCCGATCCTGAAAAATTACAACTGACAATAGACCTTACAAGATTAATGTTTCCTTTTTTATTGTTTATATGTTTAGCGGCAATGTTATTAGCTTTACTAAACACATTAAGTTCTTTTTTTATTCCTGCAATAGCTCCGGCAAATTTAAGTTTTGCAGAAATTATTTATATCTTGGCTCTTGCTCCGCTACTTTCCCCTCAGAATCAAATTAAGGGGCTTGCAATAAGTGTTATTTTTGGCGGATTAGGACATTTTATTATGCAATATCCGACTTTAAAAAATTTAGGATGGCACTTAAAATTTGATTTTGATTTTAAACATCCCGGAATAAAAAAAATTGTTTTTTTAATGATTCCTTCTGTCATAGGAATTTCGGTAGATCAAATAAATACTTTTGTAGACACTATTTGTGCCTCATTTTTAGGTGATGGTTCTATTACGGCATTGTATTATTCGGGCAGATTAATGCAGTTACCGCTTGCAATATTTGGACTTGCTATGGCTACGGTATCTCTTCCGATGATGTCAAAATCCGTTGCTACAAAAAATATTGATGAGTTGAAAGATACACTAAATTTTTCTATAAGGGTTTCCGTAATAGCTTTGCTTCCGGCAACTGTTGGTCTTATAGCAATAGGTTTTCCGATAATACAAGTTTTATTTGAAAGAGGGAAATTTGATACGGCTGCTTCATTACTTACAAATAAAGCTCTGTTTTATTATGTATTAGGACTTCCGGCTTTTGCCATAACAAAAATTTTTGCTAATACATTCTTTTCTTTTCAAGATACTAAAACACCGGTAAAGATAGCCGTTATAGTTATGTTTTTTCATGTAATATTATGTGTTGCTCTTATGAAACCTTTAGGAGTTGGCGGACTTGCATTAGCAACATCTTTAAGTGCATATTTAAATGTTATAATGTTGTTTTATAAATTAAAACAAAGAATAGGTAAAATAGGCGGTTTAAAAATTTTAATATCATCAATAAAAGCATTAATAGCATCGGTAATAATGGGAGTAATTGCATATCAAATAATACAAATTAAATTTTTGCATACGGCTGTTGCATTAGCAATATCTATAATTTGTGCAATAATCTCTTTTATTATTTTATTGAAATTATTAAAGTTTCAAGAAATTGAACAAATTTTTTCCGGAATGAAAAAAAAGAAAAATGCAAAAAAAAGTTAATGATTATACGGTAAATATTCCACATCTTCCGGGTGTATATATAATGAGAGATTCATCGGCAAACATTATATACATAGGAAAAGCCAAAGATTTAAAAAATAGAATATCATCATATTTCAATTCGGATACGGACAGTAAAGCTTTTTCAATAATTACGGCAATGAAAACAATTAACTATATTTTGTGTGCATCCGAAAGAGAAGCTCTGCTTGTTGAAAGGCAACTTATAAATAAAGTTCAACCGTATTTTAATGCTATGTGGAAAGATGATAAAACTTATCCGTATATAAAATTTACCGTATCCGAAGATTTTCCAAGACTTATAATGACGAGAAAAGTTTTAAAAGACGGTTCATTATATTTTGGACCTTATCCGCAATTAACATATATAAAAAAATTGATACATTGGCTAAACAAAATTTTTAAAATCAGACCATGTAAAATAAATTTTTCAGAAAAAGAATTGCCAAAAACAGATAAAGTAAAATCATGTTTGTATTATCATACGGGATTATGTTTTGGACCTTGTATGGCTAAAATAAAATCAATAGAGTATAAAAATAATTTAAAAGAATTAGAGACTTTTTTTAACGGTAAATTTAAAAAAATAGTTGATGTTTGGAAAATACAAATGCAGGAAGCAAGTAAAAAACAGGAATATGAAAAAGCAAAAGAAATAAGGGATAGATTATATGCAATAGAAACAATGAGTCAACGGGTAGCTATAAGAGAAATCAGTATGGAAGATATTAATCAATATGTATCAAAAACAGATTCTTTGCAGGAATTAAGAGAAGTTTTAAAATTACATAAATTGCCATCCGTGATGGAATGTTTTGATATATCAAATACTTCAGGCACTAATCCTGTTGCCTCCATGGTTAGATTTGTAAATGCCAGAGCGGATAAAAGCGGTTACAGAAAATTTAAAATAAAAACAGTTAATCAAATAAATGATTTTGCCATGATAAAAGAAGCTGTTTTTAGAAGATATTCCGGAATTATAAGACGAAACGAAAAATTTCCTGATTTGATTGTTATTGACGGAGGAAAAATACAACTTGCTTATGCACAATCCGCTCTTGATGAAATAGGAATATATATCCCTATGATTTCGCTTGCTAAACAACAGGAAGAAATTTTTATTCAGGGAAAAGCAAAATCAATAATATTACCGAGAAATTCTCTGGCTTTAAGGTTACTGCAATCAATAAGAGACGAAGCACATAGATTTGCAATTACATTTCATAAACAGTTAAGAGCTAAAGAATTTATTAAACAGTTATAGATTATTTGTAAAAGTTAATAAACATAATTTTAAACAATGAAATAATTACTATACTAAATTATCATATTTTGCTATAATACATAAGTTATATATAGAATTGGTGTGTTTTATGGCTAAGCAATCAAAAAAAGAATTAGAAGAATATAAAGAAAGAAAAAGATTACTAAAAGCTTGTATATGCTTTTTTATTTCTATTTTTATTTTTATTTCATTACTGCAAGTCAGTATTACCGGTATTGTCGGTAACGGAATAAAAACGGTTTTAGAAGAATGTATAGGAAATTCTTCTTATATTTTATCTGTTGTAATATTTTGGTTTGCTATATTATATTTAATAAAAAATATAAATCTT
>ONUQ01000020.1 GCA_900321055.1 uncultured Elusimicrobia bacterium | reverse complement strand
TTGTTTTCCTTGTACTACACAAGCTTGTATGAACATTTTTTGTCTCCTCTCCTATTATATCTATTATACATACTAAAATATTATATAATTTTTTTAAAAAAAAGTCAAGTCCTTTCGTCGCTATTTCTTAAAAAAAATAATCAATTTAAGACTTGTTAACTGGCAAACTTCGGTGTTAATATTGATAATTTTTTTGGGTTATTTGACCTTTGGAATTAGTTCTGTAACTTCCATTTTTCGTTTTCCATTCATTCCACACCGTATTACCTTTTGAATCTCTCATAGTTGAATTACCGCTCGGATAAGTTGTTTTAACATTACCATTTTTATAGTATGTCCTGTTTCCTACGGTTTTTACTGCAAAACATACACCACTAAACAAAAATACAATAGTCAATAAAGATATTATTGTTTTCATAAACAATTCCTTTTATAATAAACTTTTAACTTTATATTTTAGGATTTTTATATTGTATATGTATAAATATCATTAAAATAAAAAGTATACATTCTAAACTGTTAAAACAAGGAATAAAGTTAATATATAAATTGATTTTAACCGTAAATTTTATACTTTTCCATATTTTAAAAAAGTTTTTAAAAGAATGAACTAAATAAAACTCACGGATTATTTTATTTTTTCCAAGGGTTACCGCAAGGTTTCATTTCGCTACAAACACCTTTTACACAGTTAGGTCCCGCATCATCAAATAAAACGGGAACAACTTCTTTTGCAAGTTTTAACATCCGGCAAGCCATATCCCTAATTTCCCATTGTGCTCTGTTACAACATCTTAATGCAAAAAAATGTCTTAGTTCTCTTGCATTCATTGTAAGAACTATTTTTGTTGCCGATGCATTCGGTAAAACATACCTTGCATCTTCTGCGGGAATACCTGCCTGAAGAAACTCATTATAATATTGTTGTGATAATTTTAAAAATTCATTATATTTAGCTGACAAATTTTCGTCTTTTGCTATTGTTGGCGGAATAATAAAATTTACCCCTTTGTTAAACTTCACATATCTTTGACTTTGAACTGAAAAAGAAGCAATTCTATGTCTTGTAAGTTGTGCAAGCAAGGCTCTTGATACTCCCTCTATACCAAAACTAAAAGATGCATGTTCTAAAACAGATAAATGTCCTGATTTTATTATTTTTTTTAATATATCTTCAATTTTTTCTTGTGTTAATTGTTCTTTCAATTCTTCTATTCCTACATCACTATAACATAATCTGCCTGCTATAGCACAAGTTTTTTCAGGTTCATTTGTATATTTTAATAATTCTACTATCATATTAAATCTCCTAAATATTTCATTGATAAAATATTAAAATATTATAACAAATTTTAAAAAGATTTATGTGTTAATACCCTCCGGTGTGAATATTAACTCAATATATTTTTATTATTTCAAATACAAATATTTCTGGAAAGACGAGAAAGTTTCTCTTATTTTATCAATACTTCCGCCAAGTTCATCTATTGCTTGTCTGACGGAATTATCGTATTTTAAATTTATTAAACTGCTAATTTTTTCCATATCTAAAACTGATATACCATCTTTAATATATTGTTCCAATACAAAATCTATAAATTCTTTTTGCTTCTCGGATAATGCCATATTTGAATAAATTATTTGTTTGTGTTGTTCTACTCTATCTTTTCTTTCAATTGGCATTGTTTGTTTATCAAAAGCAATATAAACTAAAAAATCATAAATATCACAGTTAGGAGCATAAACAAACTCTTTAAGTTCATTAAATTTATTAATGTCATAACCTACTTTTTCAAAAGATTTTAACAATTCTTTTCTTGTTTCCGGATTACTCCAAATCTTTCTCAATTCTTCCTCATTTTTGAAAAAAGTCGGCAAACTATCATAAAAATTTTGCATATATTCTTCAAAAGAAATAGGTTTTCCTGTTTGGAAATCATAAAAAGATATTCCCATATATTTCACTTCTATTTCTCTGCCTTTACCTAAAGTTATTTTTGTAGGTATTATAGGTGGTTTAGGTGGTGTTGGTGGTGTTGGTGGTTTACCATCCCCTCCGCCACCTGTTGAGCCTCCACCTTTTCCTCCGCCCGTTGCAGGTGGTTCAGGTTCTCCATCCCATTGGGGATTTTGGAAGTTTTTATAAGCATTTACAAAATCGTGTATTGTAAAATAATCTTTACCGTCAAAAAGTCTTGTTCCTCTACCTATAATTTGTTTAAACTCTATCATAGATTTTATTGGTCTTAACAAAACAATATTTCTAACATTTTTTGCATCTACACCGGTAGAAAGTTTTCGTGATGTTGTAAGTATTGTAGGGATAGTGTTGTCATTACTTCTAAACTGTCTTAAAAATTTCTCCCCTATTTCGCCGTCATCTGCCGTAACCCTAACACAATAATCGGGATTAGCAGATTTTTTTATTTGGTTTATATAATCTCTTATTTTTAAAGCATGTTGTTGAGATGCACAAAAAACTAATGTCTTTTCATTTTCGTTTATTTGGCTCATAAACTCTGCAATAATATCTTTATCTATTCTTTTAAATTCTATTTTTGTGTTTATATCATTTACTTCATAAGTTTTTGCTTTGTCAAAATTTCCCTGAACATCTTCATAATCATCACTTTCATCAAATTTATAAGTTTCGGGATATCCTTTATACTGTTTTACTCTAAACGGAGTTAAAAACCCATCGTCTATACCTTGTTTTAAAGAATATGTATATAACGGTTCACCAAAATATTCGTAAGTGTCCGCATTTTCTTGCCTTTTAGGTGTTGCTGTCATTCCTAACTGAACGGCACTATCAAAATATTCTAAAATACCTCGCCAAGTACTTTCAATATTTGCTCCTGCTCTATGACATTCGTCTATAATAACAAAATCAAAGAAGTCTTTACTATATTGTCCGAAATAATTTTCATTATTGTAAACACTCATAAAAGTTTGAAATATTGTAAAGAATAAATTTGCATTTGTAGGAACTTTATAATTGTTTTTTCTTATTTCTTCAGGTTTTATTCTTACCATAGCATCTTCAGGGAAAATAGAA